>NZ_JBWDLJ010000002.1:300000-600000 GCF_056238645.1 Formosa sp. F44 | reverse complement strand
ATATTTTGCTTGTATGTAGCCGTAGTATCGTTATTTACATCGTACGCTTGGAAAGACAGAACATTTACGAAATAGAATTTAATTCACTTTAATAATAATAGGAAGTATAAATTCCGAATTCACTTTTTGTCCGCGTTTTATAGCAGGCTCGATAGTTGGCAGACTATCTAAACTAGAGGTCACTAAGAATTTAATATTCGGTATTTCGGCTTGAGTGAGCGAATCGACTTTAAAATTTAGCAGACTTAAATCGCCTGTATCCGAAATTTTAAACTGAATGAGTAATGTATCTAATACATCGCGGTTTACAATAATGCGCTCGGCTTCCAAACGTTTTAAAATTGTGGTTGCTAACGTTTGCTCGAAACATTGTTTTCTATACTGTTGCGTGGCCGATGTTTCGCAAGATGAAAAGGTAGGATATTCATCGACTTCATTCCACGTAAACGATTGTAATTCTTCGTTTAGAATAGCTTCAGTAGATGTTTTTTTCACCTTTAAATCGTCGCAAGCGCAGATTAATAGTAATGCAAGTATAAATACGAAATGCTTCATAGTTTAAGATGAAAATCGAAAATACAATAATTTTAGTATTTAACACTTTTTCGAATGCGATTCTTGACTGAAATTGATAAAGATCAATCTATTTGCTCTAAATTTCTTAGAAACAAAAAAAACCGAAGTGATTAGCTTCGGTTTTTAACATATATATTAATGGTTTAATCTTTTACTTGAAATACTATTGGTAAAGAATATGGCACAGTAACTTCTTTTCCTTTTTGTTTTCCCGCAATCATTTTAGGCAATAAATTTATAACACGCACTGCTTCTTCGGCTAAAGCGTCTTCTGAAGCTCGGGCTCTCGCATCAACAATATTACCTTGTTTGTCAATTTTAAAAACCACATTAATACGTTGCCTTCCTGAAAGATCTAATTCTCCTGCTAAATCCGTATTATAATTCTTTCCTACAAATTGAGAAACTTTATTAGAAAAGCACTTTTTCTGTTCTTCTGCAGGGAGATCTTCACATCCAGGAAATATAGGAACTTGCTCTACAACGCTATAAGGCACTTCTATATCCTCATCTATTAGAGAATCCTCTTCTATTATTTTAATTTTTACATTCGGATTCTCCTCCATAATCTTATCTATTTTTTCCTGAATCTTATCTTTACTTGTTTGAATTTCGGTAGATTCAGAATTGTCCGCCTCTTTATCACAAGAGGTATACAACAGCATTGCAAAAATCATGGGTACAAGCAAAGCATACTTTACTAAATGGATTTGTTTTGATTTCGATTTTGTTAACATAATGATTCGTTTTTTGATTAATGATTGTTTAAAAAATGGATTGATGAATGAAATATGATTGACATCGAAAACTTGACTCAGCAAGTTTTGATAGTAGGTCACTTTATCTTGTTGCTTTACCACTAAAGCATCGGCAATATATTCGTGAAGTGTAATCATTCTGTTTTGGTACATATACACTAGCGGATTAAACCAAAACACAATACGAAGCAGTTCGAAAAACAATAAATCGGCACTGTGTTTCTGACTTTTATGAACACATTCGTGAGCCAAAATAGTTTGATAATTTTCAGGATTTATGGCATCGCCTAAAAAGACATAATTAAAAAAGGAAAAGGCTACAGAACTGTTTTTTAAGGTGATAATAGTAAGTCCGTTAACCCTATTCTTTTCACTTATATTGATTGTTTTAAAGAGCTTAAACATTTTGACAAGAAATATAAAAACGGACACACTAATACCTACATATAATATGAATTCCCACGACCAAAACGAACTACTATTTTTAAGGTAAACCGTTGGTAATAATTGTGTTTCTATAGTTGATGCATCTGGATTTAAGATTACGGCTGGCAATTGCACAATATAGTTTTGAGGCAAAACATTTCTAAAAGCTTCAATTTTAATTAAAGGCAATACAAATGAAGCAATTGGTGTAAATAATAAGTAGAACCGATTCCAATTAAAGAAGGTTTCACGTTTTAAAAATAAATCGTACACCATTAAAAAGAACAATTGGAACGCTATGGTTTGTAGGATATAGTGTAACATAATTATTTATTTTTTTCGATTTCCTTCATCATGGCTTCTAAATCGTTTAAACTCACATCGTTCTTCTTCACGAAAAATGACACTAAACTTTTAAACGACCCTTGAAAATAATTATCTACCAACGTGTTTAACGATTGGTTACTATAGTCTTGTTTAGAGACTAACGGAAAATAAATATGGCCTTTCCCCTGCTTTTCATAATCTACAAAGCCTTTACTTTCTAAAATACGCACTATGGTAGATACTGTATTGTAAGCTGGTTTTGGTTCTGGTAATTCTTCAATTATAGCTTTTACATTGCCTTGTTCTAACTGCCAAAGCACTTGCATGATTTCTTCTTCTGCTTTTGTTAACGCCTTCATTTAACTAAGTTTTTAGTTTAACCTTGAAACAAATATAACTAATTATTTAGTTTAAACTAATTTCTTAGTCTAAAAAAGTAATTAATAATATATGTAACTTGCCGTACGCTAAATTTAGATTATGGATTTTATTTTAGTTTTTATCGGTTTTTTATGCATGGTTATAGGCTTGCTGGGCAGTTTTTTACCTATACTACCAGGCCCACCAGTAAGTTGGTTAGGACTTTTACTTTTGTACTTAACTAAAGTGATCCCGAACGATTGGACGTTTATTGCAATTACATTTATTATAGCCATGGCTATTGTAATTATAGACTATGCCATCCCTGCCATGGGAACTAAGAAATTTGGAGGCAGTAAATATGGTGTTATTGGGACTACTGTTGGCTTGGTAGTTTCCATAATTTTCCCTGTTTTTGGATTTCTAGGTATAATTGTGTGGCCTTTTATTGGTGCTTTTGTTGGAGAAATGTTGTTTAAAGCCAACCATAAAACCGCTACCAAAGCCGCTTTTGGTTCTTTCTTAGGCTTTTTAACAGGGACACTTTTAAAGTTTATAGTGGGAATTGTGTATTTCGGATTATTTATAAACGTGTTTTGGAAACATAAAGAAGGCTTTAGTTTGTTCTAAAAAAAAGCCTTATAATGAGGGTTATAAGGCTTATATAATTTTAAAACTATCGAACTATTTTAAAGGGAAGGATTAACTTTTAGTTGATACTATCCCAAATATAAATAGTCTGTTTGATATTTAGTTGCGGGAAAACCGTAATTTTTGCATTTTATTGAAAACCCGTCTCTTTTT
The DNA here is from genome assembly GCF_056238645.1 of Formosa sp. F44. The sequence goes on along the minus strand of NZ_JBWDLJ010000002.1, from coordinate 596,749 downwards.
TTTAATTAATTTTTTAAATGAAGCCTAATTTCTTGGCTTCACTAATTAAAGTTTCGTCTTGACCATCTTCTATACTAAATAATACTTTCAGCTGTTTTTTACGTTTTTCGACACCACTTAAAGACAAATCTACATGTTCTGCTAAATTTTTAGTTTTTACACCCTGAGATAGTAAGTATAAAATACGTCTGTTTTTATCATCTAAATAAATATCACTTATTACGGTTTGCTTCAGGTACTTGTTCACGGTTCCACTATAAAATGGAGGGAAATTTAATATGGCTTGGAAGGCACTTGCTAACTCCCTAGATGTTAAATCACTTTTTATAAGAAAGCCTTCAGGATTTAATTCTTCTATAATATTATGAATACGATACGTTTCATTAAACATGGTTAAAATTACAATCTTGGCATTTGGTAAAATCTTACGGGCATATCTAGCCAGATCTTCACCACTTGTAAATTGATCGTCTGAAGAAGGTGGGATTTTTATATCTATAAACAGAATATCGTAATGCTCTTCTTTACGAATACTACGGTGCATCGCTTCTATAGACTGATCGCAATTATTAGCAACATCAATTTTTAATTCTTGTTCTGGTTTCTTGGTAGACAATAATGTATTTTGATACCCTTCAAGAATCATGGGATGATCGTCGGTCATTAAAATTCTAATAAGTTCGCTCATATTTCTTGATTATTGTATTTTAATTAAAGATTGGGGTTTTAATTGAAATTTTGGTTCCGCCATTCTTATCCGATTTAAGAACTAAAACGCCATGGATTTCATGCACTCGAGACGACATATTTTTTAAGCCAATGCCTTTTCTGGATTTCGATATATCAAACCCTATTCCGTTATCTGTTATGTCTAAACAAATATCGTTTTCTGTTCTATAAAAATCAATATTCACACGATTTGCTTTAGAATGTTTATAAGAGTTTTGAAGTGCTTCCTGAATAATTCTATAAAAATGAATTTTAATTCTGTTAGAAATATCATCCCAATTAATATTGTCCTCGTACTTCAATGCACATTCTAAATTGTAAGCTAAAGATTGTTTCTCTAGTAAGGCTTTAATAATATCTATATAACCAGAATGAGACACAAAATCCATGTTTAAGTCGTGCGAAACTTTTCTAATCTCTAATTCAATCGTTTTTAATTCTTCTATATAATTACTACGCGTTTCTATAGCCTCGTCTGTCTTGCTAGCATTTAAACTATCTAAACTTAAACGGGTTCCAAAAAGGCGTCCCAAAACACCATCGTGTAACTCTTCCGATATTCTACGTTTTTCTAATGTGCGCGCCTCTTCTATTTTATCTTGTTGAGACAGCATAAGATTATAAATCTCTTCGTTTGCCTTCTGTTGTCTTTGCTTAAATTCTAATGCTTTATTTTTATTGCGCTGAGATACAATGACTATAATTAAAAATGAAGTGATTAATAAAACCACAGAGATTAACATAAATAGCAACCGCTCTTTAGTTATTTTTTCGTTTTTAAGCTCTATTTCTTTTGTTTCGTATCTTATTCTAGCAAATTTATTACGAACAGAACGTTCGCTTTTATGAAGACTATCGCTTAATCGAATATAATCTTTGTAGTAGTTTACAGCCACACTATCCACCTCTATTTCCGATAAAAGCAATAAGGATTTTAAAAGGTCGTCGTTGTGATATTGCTCCGATATGTCCTTCGCCTTGTAGGCATAATATTTCGCTGAATCTTTCTGATCTCTACCATTGTAAAATTCGGCAAGATGCTGATTTATAATAATAGAATTATACGTCGCTCCAATACTATCGCAAATCTTTAGTGCTTCTAAATAGAGTTGAGGGAGCTGTTCTTCCTCTTCATTTAAGTATAGTGTATGCGCATAATTATCTAGAACAAGTGCATAAATTTGGGGACGTTGCGATTTTAAAGTGGTATCACTTAAAATATCTTCGTAATACTCTAAAGCAATATTATAAGCACCTGAATTTTTATAAGTTAACGCTAAATTATTAAGAGAATTACTAATGGTATGACTGTTATCTCCATTTAGACGGCGTTTTAATTGTAAGGATTTATTATGATAATCTATGGCATCATCGTACTGCTGGAGCTCGTCAAATACAATTCCCAGATTATTAAACAAAAAGGCTTTTTTACGGATAATATTCTGAGTATCGGGTAAAGAATCTAAAAGCGTTATGCCTTCTACCGAAGTAACTTCACTCCCAATAAAGTCCTTTTCATTTTTTTGAATAATCGCGATTCCTAATAAGGTAGATGCCGTATTATAATTATCCTTTAATGCCCTATAAATTTTTTCTGCCTTATAAAAATAGTTATAGGCACTGTCTGAGGACCGTCTAAAATAATAATTAGCAGTATCGTGATACAGCAACGCCATGGATACAGAATCTCCTGCACGCTCGGCTTGTTTTATATTATCGTTGTTCGCATTTAAAAATAACTGAAAAGCACCTTTTTCTTTGTACAAGTTCGCTATTTCAATATTGCTCTTTAGTTTTAAAGAGTCTATGTTTAGTTTATTAGAGAGTTGTTCTGCCTGTTTTGCAAACAAAAACCGGCTATTATAATCGTAATCTTTAGAATTAGACGATTTCTGAAGTAGACGCTCTATACTATCAACATCTTTAGTTTGTGCGAAAGTCTTAACATTGAAAAGGCTAAAACATATCGCAAGACACATTAAAATTTTATAATAGGTAGTCAAGATTTAGGATATCATTTCACCAAATATATTTATATTTTTTGAATATAACATGGAATTAAAACGTTCAATATCGTAACTCTTTGAGGTCTATTATAATTCATCGATGGCACCGCCGATTAAGATTGGTGCGTCTACTTCTACCCGATCTAAGGCCACTAGCATGTCGTCGTCTATCTGTTCATTGACGCAAGCAGTTAAAGATCCGAATAAGAGAAGAGCGATTACAGTATATTTTGGAGTATTCATAAGATTATAGTTTAATCTATTATAGTTCGTCGATGGCACCTCCGGTGTCAGATGTACTTGCTTCGATAGTGTCTGGGGCAACTAGCATGTCGTCGTCCATTTCTTCATTAACACATGCGGTTAGGGATCCGAATAATAAAAGAGCTAATACTGTAAATTTTAAAGTTTTCATAAGGTGATGTTTTTAGGGTTGTTATTATTTTAATTCTGTTTAATCTATTATAATTCGTCAATCGCGCCTCCGGTATCAGATGTACTTGCTTCGATAGTATCTGGGGCAACTAGCATGTCGTCGTCCATTTCTTCATTAACACAAGCGGTTAGGGATCCGAATAATAAAAGAGCAATGGCTGTATATTTTAAAGTTTTCATAAGGTGATGTTTTTAGGGTTGTTATTATTTTAATTCTGTTTAATCTATTATAATTCGTCGATCGCGCCTCCGGTATCAGATGTACTTGCTTCGATAGTATCTGGGGCAACTAGCATGTCGTCGTCCATTTCTTCATTAACACAAGCGGTTAGTGATCCGAATAATAAAAGAGCAATGACTGTAAATTTTAGAGTTTTCATAAGGTGATATTTTTAGGGTTGTTATTATTTAAATACTTTAATCTATTATAATTCGTCGATTGCGCCTCCGGTTGGTGCTGGTGCTGATTCTTTTATTCTTGCTTCTACGTTATCTGGTGAAAGTAACATGTCGTCATCCATTTCTTCATTAACACAAGCGGTTAGTGATCCGAATAATAAAAGAGTTAATACTGTAAATTTTAAAGTTTTCATAAGTAAATGTTTTGGGGTTGCTATTATTTTAATTCTGTTTAATCTATTATAATTCGTCGATGGCGCCTCCGGTTGGTACTGGTGCTGGAGCTTTTGTTCTTGCTTCTACGTTATCTGGTGAAAGTAACATGTCGTCATCCATTTCTTCATTAACACAAGCGGTTAGTGATCCGAATAATAAAAGGGCAATAGCTGTATATTTTAGAGTTTTCATAAGTAAATGTTTTTAGGGTTTGTTATTATTTTAAATTTATTCTAGGTGATTATAGTTCGTCGATTGCGCCTCCGGTTTCAGATGTACTTGCTTCGATAGTGTCTGGAGCAACTAGCATATCGTCATCCATTTCTTCATTAACGCAAGCAGTTAAGGATCCGAATAATAAAAGGGCAATGGCTGTATATTTTAAAGTTTTCATAAGTAAATGTTTTTGGGGTTGCTATTATTTTAATTCTGTTTAATCTATTATAATTCGTCGATGGCGCCTCCGGTTGGTACTGGTGCTGGAGCTTTTGTTCTTGCTTCTACGTTATCTGGTGAAAGTAACATGTCGTCATCCATTTCTTCATTAACACAAGCGGTTAGTGATCCGAATAATAAAAGGGCAATAGCTGTATATTTTAGAGTTTTCATAAGTAAATGTTTTTAGGGTTTGTTATTATTTTAAATTTATTCTAGGTGATTATAGTTCGTCGATTGCGCCTCCGGTTTCAGATGTACTTGCTTCGATAGTGTCTGGAGCAACTAGCATATCGTCATCCATTTCTTCATTAACGCAAGCAGTTAAGGATCCGAATAATAAAAGGGCAATGGCTGTATATTTTAAAGTTTTCATAAGTAAATGTTTTTAGGGTTGTTATTATTTTAAATTTATTCTAGGTGATTATAGTTCGTCGATTGCGCCTCCGGTTGGTACTGGTGCTGGAGCTTTTGTTCTTGATTCTACGTTATCTGGTGAAAGTAACATGTCGTCGTCCATTTCTTCATTAACACAAGCGGTTAGTGATCCGAATAATAAAAGAGCAATGACTGTAAATTTTAGAGTTTTCATAAGGTGATATTTTTAGGGTTGTTATTATTTAAATACTTTAATCTATTATAATTCGTCGATTGCGCCTCCGGTTGGTGCTGGTGCTGATTCTTTTATTCTTGCTTCTACGTTATCTGGTGAAAGTAACATGTCGTCATCCATTTCTTCATTAACACAAGCGGTTAGTGATCCGAATAATAAAAGAGTTAATACTGTAAATTTTAAAGTTTTCATAAGTAAATGTTTTTGGGGTTGCTATTATTTTAATTCTGTTTAATCTATTATAATTCGTCGATGGCGCCTCCGGTTGGTGCTGGTGCTGATTCTTTTGTTCTTGCTTCTACGTTATCTGGTGAAAGTAACATATCGTCGTCCATGTCTTCATTAACGCAAGCAGTTAAGGATCCGAATAATAAAAGGGCAATGGCTGTATATTTTAAAGTTTTCATAAGTAAATGTATTTGGGGTTGCTATTATTTTAATTCTGTTTAATCTATTATAATTCGTCGATCGCGCCTCCGGTTGGTACTGGTGCTGGAGCTTTTGTTCTTGCTTGTACGTTATCTGGTGAAAGTAGCATATCGTCATCCATTTCTTCATTAACACAAGCAGTTAGGGATCCGAATAATAAAAGGGCTAATACTGTAATTTTTAAGGTTTTCATAAGTAAATATTTTTGGGGTTGTTATTATTTTAAATTTATTTTAGGGGATTATAGTTCGTCGATTGCACCTCCAGTGTCAGATGTACTTGCTTCGATAGTGTTTGGGGCAACTAGCATGTCGTCGTCTAGTTCTTCATTAACACAAGCGGTTAGGGATCCGAATAATAAAAGAGCAATGACTGTATATTTTAGAGTTTTCATAAGGTGATGTTTTTAGGGTTGTTATTATTTTAATTCTGTTTAATCTATTATAGTTCGTCGATTGCGCCTCCGGTATCAGATGTGCTTGCTTCGATAGTGTCTGGAGCAACTAGCATGTCGTCGTCCATTTCTTCATTAACACAGGCAGTTAACGATCCGAATAATAAAAGAGCTAATACTGTAATTTTTAAGGTTTTCATAAGTAAATGTTTTTGGGGTTGTTATTATTTTAATTCTTTAATCTATTATAATTCGTCGATGGCGCCTCCAGTTTCAGATGTACTTGCTTCGATAGTATCTGGGGCAATTAGCATATCGTCGTCCATTTCTTCATTAACGCAAGCAGTTAGTGATCCGAATAATAAAAGGGCAATGGCTGTAAATTTTAAAGTTTTCATAAGTGAATGTTTTTAGGGTTGTTATTATTTTAAATTTATTCTAGGTGATTATAGTTCGTCTATTGCGCCTCCGGTTGGTACTGGTGCTGGAGCTTTTGTTCTCGCTTCTACGTTATCTGGTGAAAGTAACATGTCGTCGTCCATTTCTTCATTAACACAAGCGGTTAGGGATCCGAATAATAAAAGGGCTAATACTGTAATTTTTAAGGTTTTCATAAGTAAATGTTTTTGGGGTTGTTATTATTTTAAATTTATTCTAGGTGATTATAGTTCGTCGATTGCGCCTCCGGTTGGTACTGGTGCTGGAGCTTTTGTTCTCGCTTCTACGTTATCTGGTGAAAGTAACATGTCGTCGTCCATTTCTTCATTAACACAAGCGGTTAGTGATCCGAATAATAAAAGGGCAATGGCTGTATATTTTAGAGTTTTCATAAGATGTTGTTTTTAGGGTTGTTATTATTTTAAATTTATTCTAGGTGATTATAGTTCGTCTATTGCGCCTCCTGTTGGTACTGGTGCTGGAGCTTTTGTTCTCGCTTCTACGTTATCTGGTGAAAGTAACATGTCGTCGTCCATTTCTTCATTAACACAAGCGGTTAGTGATCCGAATAATAAAAGAGCAATGACTGTATATTTTAGAGTTTTCATAAGGTGATGTTTTTAGGGTTGTTATTATTTTAATTATGTTTAATCTATTATAATTCGTCGATGGCGCCTCCTGTTGGTACTGGAGCTGGAGCTTTTGTTCTCGCTTCTACGTTATCAGGTGAAAGTAACATATCGTCGTCCATTTCTTCATTAACACAAGCAGTTAGGGATCCGAATAATAAAAGAGCTAATACTGTAAATTTTAGAGTTTTCATAAGGTGATGTTTTTGGGGTTGTTATTATTTTAAATTTATTTAAGGTGATTATAATTCGTCGATCGCGCCTCCGGTTGGTGCTGGTGCTGATTCTTTTGTTCTTGCTTCTACGTTATCTGGTGAAAGTAACATGTCGTCATCCATTTCTTCATTAACACAAGCGGTTAGGGATCCAAATAAAAAAAGAGCTAATACTGTAAATTTTAAAGTTTTCATAAGGTGATGTTTTTAGGGTTGTTATTATTTTAATTCTGTTTAATCTATTATAATTCGTCGATGGCGCCTCCGGTTGGTACTGGTGCTTTTGTTCTCGCTTCTACGTTATCTGGTGAAAGTAACATGTCGTCATCCATTTCTTCATTAACACAAGCAGTCAGGGATCCGAATAATAAAAGAGCTAATACTGTAATTTTTAAGGTTTTCATAAGTAAATATTTTTGGGGTTGTTATTATTTTAAATTTATTTAAGGTGATTATAATTCGTCGATCGCGCCTCCAGTGTCAGATGTACTTGCTTCGATAGTATCTGGAGCAACTAGCATATCGTCGTCCATTTCTTCATTAACACAGGCAGTTAACGATCCGAATAATAAAAGAGCAATGACTGTAAATTTTAAAGTTTTCATAAGGTGATGTTTTTAGTGTTGTTATTATTTTAATTCTGTTTAATCTATTATAATTCGTCGATTGCGCCTCCGGTATCAGATGTACTTGCTTCGATAGTATCTGGGGCAACTAGCATATCGTCGTCTAGTTCTTCATTAACGCAAGCGGTTAGGGATCCGAATAATAAAAGAGCTAATACTGTAAATTTTAAAGTTTTCATAAGTAAATGTTTTAAGGGTTATTATTTAGGTTATATAAAGGCATAATTATTAGATGTAACCTATTTTAAAGAGAAGGAGGAGAACATGTTTATCATATATACAATAAAAAATCACAACTAATCACAAGGTTATGAATCAGTTACACAATTATTTTTTTTCTCAAATTTAACACAAAACGCAAGCATATAGACACCTTAAAGTAACCTATTCGATGAACCGTCAAAATTTATTATTTTTTTTATGCTTTATAGTGCTCTTAAAATGGCTTTTGTGTCTTTCAATTTTCAATAAAAAACATGTATCAAGTATATATTTTCACCCACTGGAAAATAAATATTGTTAAAATAACAATATGGAATACCAAAAAATACAGATTCACGTTTCATACCTCAACACATTAATACAGTACCTAATTTCGTGAAGCCAACTTCATAAAAATCTAGAAAAACTTTAACTTAATGTTTTTTTTTATTAACTGATTTTAAATTAATATTGCACTCGTGTTTAATGAGTTAGAATATTTATGAAAAAAGAAAACGCAAAACAGTCTCTTCTGAAATACAAATTTATTTTTGCTGGATTAATAATTATTACTTCTTCTATTTTAGGCACGAAAACGTTAGCAAAGTATAAAACAGATCCTAATGCTTTAGCTTCCAAATTAGAATATAACACAAGCATAACCATTAATGCAGATGATAATTATGCACACTTACCATTTACTGCACCCGAAGAAGATTTTAGACCTTTAGATTTATATTCGGACACGGAATTTACTTCGGTATTACAAAAAGAAATTTATAAAAACTCGAGTTGGAAACAACTTATACAAGATAAAAAGATGGCCATTGGGGTTATCGACTTAAGTAATCCAGAATTTCCAAGGTTTGCAAACCTAAATGGAAAGGAGATGATGTATGCCGCAAGTTTACCTAAAATTGCTGTATTACTAGCCGCTGAAGATGCTATTGAACACGGGGAATTAAAAGATACGCCTGAAGTTAAAAGCGATATGCGATTAATGATTAGCAAATCGAACAATCAAGCAACCACAAGAATGATTGATCGTGTCGGGTTTCAAAAAATTGAAGATGTATTAACTTCTGAACAATATCACTTATACGATAAAGATAATGGGGGTGGCTTATGGGTTGGTAAACGTTATGCTGCTTCCGGAGCAACAAACAGAGAGCCCTTAAAAAATTTAAGTCATGCCGCAACGGCCGAACAAGTGTGTCGCTTTTATTACTTAATGCTACACGGCAAACTTGTAAATCAAAAACGTTCTAAGCATATGTTAGATATGATGGAGAACCCTGAATTACATCATAAATTTGTAAATACCTTAGAAAAAATAGCTCCGGATGCAAGATTATTTAGAAAGTCTGGCTCTTGGAAAAATTGGCATGCCGATTCTGTATTAGTTTGGGATGCAGAACGAAAATATATATTAGTAGCTTTGATAGAAAATCCGAATGGAGAGCAAATTATTCGTAATTTGATATCCCCAATTGAAAAAGCTATAAATATAAAGCCTAATGCGGTTATTAAAACGAGTTAAAACCTACCTTCTTAAAGTATTTGACTTAAATGAAGACGAGTTACAGAAAACCTTGCTTCTGCAACTTAATATATTTTTACTAATAACTACACTTTTAGTAGTTAAGCCCACAATTAATTCACTTTTTCTTTCTACACTTACCGCCAATGCATTACCATTAGCTTATATTTTAACAGCTATTTCGGCCGTAATTGGATCTTATTTTTATGATAGATTTCTGGAGCATTTTCCTTTAAACAGAGTTATAGAACTAACTATTTTAGGGTGTTTAGCGTCGCTTATAATCTTCGGTATCACGTTAAATCTAAATGTAGATCTGGGTTATTTATTATACATTCCATATATCTGGGTTGCTATTTACGGACTGTTAACAACCTCTCAGTTCTGGATTTTAGCCAACCTCGTTTATAACATTCGTGAAGCGAAACGCGTATTCGGATTTATTGGAGCAGGCGCTATAGCCGGTGGTATTTTTGGAGGATATTTAACTTCCGTTTTAACCCGATTTATCGATTCTGAAAACCTTTTATTTGTCGCCGCCTTTTTACTATTTTTCTGCTTGCCTATAACGCGATATATCTGGAAAAAGAATGTAAGTAAAACCGAATTTGTTCCTCATAAACAGAAACCCATATACAAAGGCGAATCGCCCTTAAAGCTTATAAGACAATCCAAATTATTAAGCTTTATGGCACTCGTTATGGGTGTAAGTGTTATGGTGGCAAAACTGGTCGATTATCAATATAGCCATTTTGCTTCAGAAATAATTGTTAACCCAGAAGATTTAACCTCTTTCTTCGGGTTCTGGTTTTCTACACTAAGTGTAGTTTCTCTTCTTATCCAATTGTTTTTAACCAAACGAATTGTTGGAACTTTTGGCGTAGGAAAATCTTTGTTATGGCTCCCAACCGGAATCTTATTGGGGTCTATACTTTTATTGTTCGTACCAGAATTAAGTGTTATTGTATTCATAAAAATAATAGACGGCAGTTTAAAGCAATCTGTAAATAAATCGGCTACCGAATTATTATCCATTCCAATTCCTATAGATTTAAAAAAGAAGACCAAAACGTTTATCGATGTTGTAGTAGATAGTATAGCGACAGGATTGGCTGGATTTATTCTTATATTTTTTATAAACGGACTTAACATTCACTCGATCTATGTTAGTATAATCACCATACTGCTTATTATAGTATGGATCTTTTTAATCTTTAAATTACGCGTGTCTTATATTAATGCATTCAAAAATTTATTAGATACTTCTGGCAGTAAAGATGTGGATAAGTCCAAGCCTAAAAAAGCAATACGCCCAGTCACTTCAATTATAAGCAGTATAAAAGATGTGTTTGAAAACGGCTCTAAAAATCAGATTTTACATATGCTACAACGGACTCTGGAGTCGCCTGACGAACGATTATTTTTAGCAACAAAAGCTTTATTACAACACGAATCTGTAAAGGTGAAAGCTTTAGCTATTGAAAATTTATACTATTTAAAAACTGAAGATCTTTCCGACCAAATAGAACCTTTAGTTTACAATCCGGATCAGGAATTAACCACAAATGCCTTTCAATATTTAATTCATAAACGAAAAAAAGACACCTTAAACCTCTTCGAATCTTACCTAAATAGTAAAGACGAATCTATAAAAAATGCAACATTAATCGGCTTGTCTTTAGAATTGAATAATAACCCCATTTTACAAGAGCGCTTCAATTTTAATAGATGGCTACAAATCGCCATAGACGAATGGAGCACCTCAACAGATCCAGCATATAAGGCAGTAAAAATTAAAATTATTTTAGAAGCTATCGGGAATATTCATGCGAAGCCATTTTATTATATAATTGGAAATCAGCTACAAAACACCGATTTAAATATTGTTAATATAGCTCTTAAAAATGCGGGTAAAACTAAGTCCGATATCTTTCTAGATGCCATTGTATCTTGGCTATCTAAAAAAGAAACAAGAACGCAAGCCATTAAAGCACTTCATAATTACGACGAACAAATTATAGACGAATTGATACACAAAACACTGGAAGAGTATTACGATTTAGATGATATGTTTGTAATCCCTGCAGTAATTGAATCTTTTGCATCTCAAAAAGCAATTAATGCCCTACTAAAGTTAATTGACACCACAGAACATGCTGTAACTATAGAGGCTATAGATAGTTTAAAGCGGTTAAAATGGAACTACCCCACTTTAAAGGTTAAGGACGCTTTTATTGTTGATAAAATTTTAGACGAATGCCAGGTTTACCAAACGACATTATCTTCAATTCATTCACAAATCATTATTAATTTTAAAGAGAAAATTAATCACGTAAACACCCAAGATGAGGATGAAGCTAGAAATGGTTTAATGCATATTTTAGAACAGCGGTTAGATCGTCAGTTACGTCGTATTTTTAAATTTTTAGGAATTAAATATCCGCCAAACGAAATCGATCCGATTTTGGATATTATTATTAATGGCGAAGAAGAACAACGTATCAATGCCATAGAGTTTTTAGACAATATTTTGGATTATCATTTAAAACGCGAATTAATTCCTATAGCCGAATCTGCTTTTATTAATAATGAAATCTCTTACGAGATTATTAAAAAACTCAACCTAAAAGTGTATTCGGAAGCCGAATGTTACAAGATTTTACTTCAACGTCACGACATAAAAATTAAACATGCGGTTTTATATTTGATAGAAAAAACAAATAAAAAAACCTTTATTCCGCTGGTTGAAATGGTACTAAACGACACGAGTAAAAGTATTAGAAATCAAGCACAGCAAACATTAGATATTTTAAAAAAACTGCCTTAATCTTGGTCTTCATTTTCTATAATAGCATCTATTTTAGAGGCCAGCATGAGGTGATCGTACGCTGAGTTTTTCTGTAGAACATTACTCATTAAACACACGGCATAACGCTTACCATTTGGTTTTTCGACTATAGCTACAGAATTCATATAGTTATAAACATTACCCATATAATTGCCACATTTGCCTTTGTCTTTATCACATTTATAAAAACTACCAGATTTAAAATAAACTGCAGAGCTATCTAACGATTTGGAGCCCGCATAACGAATTCGTCTATCTGTCATGTACAACAGACGTTTCATCTCTAAACTCGATTTTTCGTCTACCACTTCTCCTTTTTCCAGTGCCATCACAAATTTTATAAGTCCGATTGGCGTCCCAATACTACCACCGCTCCCCGGAATATACTCTCCTGCTCCACTTGTAAAAAACTTACCTAATCGCCATTCGTCTTCGGTAATTCCTAATGTTCTTAATGGCGCATTCACTAAGTCGATTGCCATTTTAGACAATTCGCTTTTTGGTGTGCTTTTAAAATATGCCTCACTTTCTTCAAACGTTAATTCGGGATATTTATCTTGAAATACATGCATTAACACCGCTTCTCTCCAAACCACACTAGCCGCTCCGTTATTACTCACAGAAACCATATGGTCTAACCACTCGTAAAGACTAAATGTATCTGAAGCAACAACTTTACGCTTTACTAACTTCTGAGTTTCTAAATTGTAAAAAGGCACTGTGTGATGATCGTATAATGCCCATTTTCCTGCGGTTATAATTTTATTTTTTAATAACTGCTGACGTTCCTCAAAACTACTGCCAGGAAAAATCTCACATAATTGATTAAAAAAAGCAGCTAAAACAACTAGTTTTCCAACACTTCCAGGCTGATATCCTACAGATTCACGATGTTGAGCATAACGCAAAGGCTCTCCTTTTGTCATCTCTAAAACCGTCATGGAATAATTTTTATCTAAGCCTCTAAATAGTTTTTCTACACGGCCTTGAAGCGCTTTATCTACTTCAGGAAGGTTCTCGACTTCAGACCGTCTATCGACTAAATTTAATTGTATGGAGTTTAGATCTTTAAACGCCCCCGGCGGTATACGATCGCTTTTAATTTCTCCGCGTTTTACACGTTCTAAATAGACCAAACGTTTAATTCCTGTTACGGTATAACCATCGATCGGGTAGAAATGATTGGCTGTAAAACCAAAACATCCTAAAATAACAATAAGTAGAAGTAGTTTTTTCATAATTATAACGGAGAATTAATAGATATTTTTTTGTTTAAGTCCACTTTGGGAGTAATCGATTCTAAATATGTCGAGCTTTTGGCATTTTTGTTTTCAACAAAAGGTCGGACTTGGAACAGCCATAATTTATCATCTTTAAAACCTAGTTCGACATCGTAAGGACCATGGATTCCTTTATTTTCCATTTTCTTAACCAGCTCCTTACTAAAAGCATTTACTGTTTGTATGTTTTTTGAATTTACAATAGGCGTTTCAAAAGTAGTTACATTACGTTTGGTACCTCCTGTACTTGGCAGTGATAAATAAGACGGTTCCCGAGAAGGAGAAATTAAGTGATAATTACCATTTTTTTTAATAGTCCACGTTTCTGCCGCCTGTCCATCTACAGCACCACCAACACCACGACTAAAAGCGACTGTAATTTCGTCGGTTTTTCCAGTAGAAACCCCTTTCGTAATCATTACACCTGAAAAATCGTTATTTACTCCTGGAATAACCACAATAGATGGATATACATTTTCAGGGTTGGTTAAGTATTTCTGACGCCATTTAAAACTACGCTCTGTGTACGGCGAGGCCCAAACGGTTTTAATACCTTCTATAATTTTGTTGCGTTCCAACACATTAAATAAGGTTAAGTTTAAACCTGCTCCGGTAAAACTTTTTAAATCTTCCATATTGGTATCACTTCTTAAAAATACAGATGTTCCTCCCAGCTCTGTTCCCAAAATAGACTCAAAATTGCCTTCTAAATCTGAAATAAAACCATCCAAAAGTGGCATATCTATAATTAATTTTCGCAATTTACTTAACTCGGTTAGCTGAAAACTTTCAATCTCTTTTGCCGATTTTCCATCGTTTTTCATCTGTCTAGCATCATTAAAAATGCTATTTAAATAGTCCCAATAGGTTGTGGTTTCATTTGGGATAGTTTGCTTCATATGATTTAAAAAGATTCCAAACGGAATTACAAACCCTTCAACCACGTGGTCTGGAAAATTTTCTTTTAACTCCCCTAAATTAGCTGCTTTTGGCCCACAATAAATACCTGAAGAATGTGCATTCACTTCTCTTAAGTTTAAAATGGTAGTGCGATCTAATCTAATTTTTTCTACGGGAACAGTAATCATATCATGTCTTTGTTCTGCTTTAGAGAACAGAAGCTGTTCGTCTGCAGTCATGTCACTTTCTTGCTTCATAATCACCGTGCCTTTATTGGATACGGCATAAAATACAACTTGACCAGAATGCTTCTTAAATTCTTGAATATTATCCGATGAAATTGCGGCATTTGGTATCCCTAGATTACGAGCTAATAATTGCACGTGCGATACTAAGTTCCCTTCGGAAACGGTTAAAATTCCTGCAATGGGTTTTAAGTCGGATGGTGGTCTTTCAAAGATGTAAATGTTATTGGGATCCACTTCCATATTTTCGCCAGAACCATCAACAACTATTAACGTTCCTTTTGCAAATCCAGGGTTTAAACCGTGAATATGACTTTGATTCTCTAAACTTAAGACTCGATTATTTAGAGCAGATTCCGAAGAAATAAATGTCCCTAATTTCCCGATACTGTTTCCTAACGGAAGCGCCACAGAACCACGGATTCTGTCGTCTAAAAAACTATGAACTAACGGTTCGAATCCTTCGTAAAGAGTAACAACATCTCCAAAAACAGCACTATTTTTTCCTGTACCCCATTCCAATTGTTTACGGGCAGCTTCCAAAATACCATTTAACGTTTCTAGGGTTAATGTAGACGCGTCCGATACAGATAAAGCGCCTTTAATTTCTTGCCACTCCCAAATTTCGGTATAACCAGAAGCGACAGATGCATAACTTAAATAGCATATTTTACTAATTAAATCTTTTAATGTAGCTTCTGGATATTCATTAATTTGTTTTGTGATTAATAATTCTAATTTTAAAGACAAATCGAATAAAGCCAAACGGCCCGTAGCCGATTTTTCTTCTAAAATATGTTCCCGAATGTACCACATGGTTTCGGCAGAACCTTCAATTTTAGTAGCTGTATTTTCACTTTTATAACCGTCTATAAATCCTTTTAATCGCGATCTTATATCTGCATTAGAAATTCCAGCTAAATACGTCGAGAGACTTTCAATATTTACGGGCTCGAAATAGGTGTTCATGGTATTCACCAATTCTTCTATTTCCTTGTTTAATTGTGGTGTTAATTTACTGGCCTGATCTTTTTTAAACTGCTCGACTTTAGCAATATCTGCACGTTCTGGTTGACCGTGAATTTTAATTCTAAGATTCATGAAAGGCTCGTATGCTTCGGCCAAAACTTTAGATTGGCTACGCATAAGTTGCGCCACATTATCGTCGTCGGAATGCGGGATATCTTTAACGGCCTGACGTATTAAATAAAAATGTTTAGCGATATATTCATCATTTTCTAACAACCAGTTAAAAAAGGCTTTTCCCCATGCTTGCTCGTCTTCAACTTGTATGGCACCACGATAGTATTGAGCACGTCTATTAATCCAACCATTGTCTACAGATTTTAAATATTTTTCAACAATATATTGTTTTAAGCGTGAATGATTATGGGCTTCATCCCAAAAATCATCTTTATTGGTAGATGCTAAAATCTGACCCAAATAAATATGTGCACTTTCCCCTAAAGCAATAACGTCTTCTTTATATCTCGCGTGTTGCACACCACCATCCTCACAAGGTTCTTTTGGCATATTTAAAGTGCCATCGTCACAAAACCAACGAATGTCTCGATAAGGTCCTCTTACATCATTTTTATAATTAGAAATAGAGGCTTTAATTTTAGTATAATCTATAGCTGAATGCTCTTGCGCAAAAACAACACAAGTGATTAAAAAACAAATAAATGAGACAAATGATTTAATCATAATACATGGAAATGGTTTATAACGAAAATATATAAATCTACTATAATAAGTTCAGAAAAGGGTTAAAAACTTTAGACTACAAAAACCAACTTATTTTTTAACATGACGCGCTTTAATGCATTAAAAATTAGCACAATTAAGTATAGAGGATATTGTATTATTTGAACAAGACCAGCTAAAGTTTATTAGCCGATAATAGTCCGGATTCTACGTTTTCTATCTTTTTTTTATATTTTTGAAAACGACTCTTAAAGACATTCTAAAATGCCTAGTATTTCTAAACTTTACCTAATTGCTTTTCTCCTATTTTTTTCGAATAACATTTACTCTCAATTTAACGATAAAAAAATGGGGAGTTGGTTTATGTATGCCTTTAATACAGAATTAAACGATAGCCAATGGGGTTTTCAAGGGGATATACAACATAGAAATTGGAATGTTTCTGGCGACTTAGAGCAATTGCTTTTAAGAGGAGGTGTGCATTATACACCAAAAAACAGCAGACTTAAACTTACGGCCGGATATGCCTATATTCAATCTAGCTATTACGATTCTAGCGCTATTCAGAACCATGAGAATAGAATTTACCAAGAAGCCAGAATCCCACAAAAAATCGGCAGCCGTTTTTACTTAGCCCATCGTTTTAGATTTGAGCAACGCATTGTTCAAAATCAAGATTTTAGAACCCGATTCAGATATGCTTTAAGTATAGATGTACCACTAAATAACAGGCTATTAATTCCTAAAACTTGGTATGTTTCTGTATACGACGAAATCTTTATTAACGGACAAAAAGATATTGGTAATAATATACAAGTAGATATTTTTGATAGAAATCGTGCGTACTTTGGAGTGGGTTATATTATATCACCTCATTTAAAAAGCACCCTTGGATTTCTTAGACAAAGCACTTCTAACTGGAGTAAAAACCAATTTGTGCTCAGTCTATTTCACAATATTTAATGGTGTAAATTATAAATCAGGAAGCTATTCAACTACCTGTTCTACACGATCTACAGTATCCTGAATAGACAATGTTAATCGCACAATGCTGTCTGCTTTAGCTAATAAATCGTGAGGCACATTAGAATCTAGTGATAATATATCTCCTTTTTTTAAGGCATGCGTTTGGCCTTCTACTCCAAAATCAATTTCACCTTCAAAGACCTCAACAACTATAGGCTTTGGTGCTTTGTGCTCCTTCATTAACTGTCCTTTCTTTAATAAGATACGAATCTCTTTACTAAATGCTGTTTGCAGAAGTACACTAATTGCGGGCTTATCGTCGTTATATTCTAAATTATCGTATAAATTATTTGTAGTCATAATTAATCTATTAAAAAGGTTTGTTTGTAGAATGTTCCATTTTACCGAAGATATCAAAATTTAGCAAGAAACTTATTATCTTAAATCTTTAATAACTAATCAAATTAGCTTTTCAGAATGATTACATTTGATTCAATTTTGGTTCAATATTGATTGAGATTGAGTTAATTTTAGTGAAATAATTATAATATTTTTGCGCCTATTCAACTTTTACTTTGGAAGAAAAACAACAAATCAAAACAAAACCATCTACCAGGCTTAAGATTTTTAAAATCTTAAGAACTGCTTTCATCGTCTTTTTTCTCCTCTTTCTTTCCATCATACTTTTTATACGAAGTCCGTGGGGACAAAATATTATTGTAGATTATGCAACGTCTTTTGTCTCGGATAAAACTAAAACCAAAGTCGAAATAGATAATCTTTTTATCACTTTTGGTGGAGACATAAAATTAAAAGGACTGTATTTAGAAGATACTAAAGGAGATACTTTAATTTACTCTAAATCGCTTGAAGCCGATTTACCATTATGGCCAGCAATTACAGGGAAAGGTATAGGTCTTGAAGATTTAGATTGGGAAGGATTGCGTGCCAATGTGGTAAGAAAAGATTCCATTTCTGGTTATAACTTTCAGTTTTTAATCGATGCTTTTGCTTCGGAAACTCCAGCCCCAGAACCGCAACCTGAAGTTGCTAGCGAACCATTAAATATAATTGTTGGCGACATTCATTTAAAAGATTTTAATATCGTTTTTAATGATGCCGTTTTAGGAATTGATAGCAAATTTAAAATTGGTCAGGTTGAACTGGAGTTTGACACTTTCGACCTAAACGCAATGGATTTTAGAACATCTGAGGTTTTAATTTCTAATTCTGAAATTAATTACATTCAAAGTCCCGTGCCTCCTACTGCAGACACAACTGCTACAACTTTACCATATTTACTTTTCGAAGATTTTAAAATTGAAAACACCAAGGCCCATTACGTATCGGCCGAAGACGGTATAGACTTTAATACCAATATTTCTGAATTTTATATTGAAAACACAATTATAGACCTACCAAACACAAATTATTCGATAGAAAATCTGGGCCTAAAAAATTCTGAAATTGCGTTTTTAACCACGAGTAGCACCTCGAAGATTGAAACAGAAGACAATCCGCAGGATCCAACCACCCCTATGGAGTGGCCAGAATTAGTTTTAAATGTAGATAATATAGACATAGAAAACAATAGTATTACCTATGCCGTTGATAATGCACAACCCGTGAAAAATACGTTTAATGCCAACGCCATTTACTTGGACCAATTTGTTTTAAATGCAGAAAATATATACCTAAAAGATAAAACTGCAGGTTTACATTTAGAAACCTTTTCTTTTAAAGAAGGGTCCGGATTACATCTTAAAAAAGGAGAATTACAGGTTGAAATTACAGATCGATTTCTAGAGCTCACAGGATTAGATATTGCGCTTAATAACAACAAAATTGCCGGAGCATCTCGTATGGAGTATCCCAATATTTCTGCCTTAACCAATGCGCCCGAAGCTTCAAAATTAGACTTACAAATACCAGTTATTCAATTAGATATTAATGACGCTTTTCGTTTTCAGCCCGATTTAAAGACCAATCCGTATGTAGATAGTTTAAGCAGAAAATTAATCACTGGACAGCTACATGCTAAAGGCTATTTATCGGCGATCAATTTAAACAAAACCATCTTAAATTGGGGAAAAACGACTAGCATTTCTGCCACTGGCTTAATAAAGAACGCCACAGATCCGGATAATTTAGTGTTAAACATTTCTCCTATAAAAGCCCAAACCAGAAGGTCTGATTTACTACAATTAGTGAACGAGAAGGAATTGGGATTACATCTACCCGATAGCATTGTACTTACTGCAACTGTTAACGGAAGTTTAAATGATATAAAAACTAAGGCGCAATTAACCTCATCTCAAGGTCTTGCTAATCTAACAGCTAGTTATACAGATAATAATGGGTTGGCTTTTACATCGGACTTAGAGATTATAGAATTTCAACTTCAGGAGCTGTTACAAAATGAAACTTTAGGTCCGCTAAGTGTCACACTTAAAGCTAGCGGAAGCGGTAAAACCATTAACGATATGGATGCCAATTTAGACGCTATGATTTCGAGTTTTAGACTAAAAAATTACGACATTGTAAACTTACCTATAACGGGAAATATTGAAAATGGTAAAGGCCAAATTGAATCGGCTTACAAAGACAGAAACATAAATATAGATTTAAAAACCGAAGTTGTTCTAGATAGTATATCTCCCGAAATTACTGCCGATTTAAACATTATTGGTATAGACTTGCAAGCCCTTGGAGCGATGCAAAAAGACATACGTGCTGGACTTAAATTACATGCAGAATTTAAAGGAAATGCAGAGGAATTCGACCTAAAAAGCAACATAAATAACGGTACAATTGTTTTTGACAATAGCACCTATTTACTAGGCGATATTAATGCTGAAGCACATGTAGATAATGATTCTACTTTTGTAAGCGTAACCAACAAACTACTAAGTTTAGAGTTAGCCTCTAATGCCAATCCCGCCACTTTTAGCAAAGCTTTAAACGAGCATATTTCTAGCTACTTTAGCGTAGATTCTCTAAACACGACTACAGACTCAATAAGAACTGCAAGTGGAAAACCTGTACAATTAAAATTGCGAGGAACATTAAACGACTCCCCGATAATAAGCGATGTATTTGTACCGAGTTTAACAAATATTGATACGGTAAATATTGCTTTAGATTTTAATCAGACTGAAAAGCTTTTAAACGCCAAGATATTAGCACCTCATATTAATTATTCTGGAAATGAAATTGACAGCTTAGCATTTACATTAAATACAGATAAAGAAAAATTTATTTTCGATCTCGGATTCAACAACATTCTGGCCGGGCCAATACATATAAAACGAACAAATTTTAGCGGTAATCAGGTTAATAATGCCATGGACTTTACCATGATTTCTTACGACCAGGAAGACGTTTTAATGCAGTTAAAATCTAACATTAAAAAGGAAGACGATCAATTAATAATCCACGTCTTACCGGAAAGCTTAATTCTAAATAAAGCTCCTTGGCAAATCCCAAACGACAATGCGATAACCTACAGCCCAGGACTCTTAGATTTTAAAAATTTCAAATTTACGAACACCAACAAATCAGTTTCTATTTTAAATGAAACAGCGGCTAGCGATGGAAAAGATCAGATTACCATAGATCTTGAAAACTTTAAAATTGAAGACTTTCTCGCATATTTAAATCCAGACAACGAATTAGCACAAGGTGAGCTAAACGGTGCCGTTACGGTTCAAAGTCCGTTTGAAAATCGCGGATATATAGCCGACATCTCGATAAACAATCTCAATGTAATCGATACAAATTTCGGAACCTTAACTTTAAAAGGGGATTCTAAAACCAAAAACGATTACACATTTAATTTATCTACCAAAGACGGTGATGCCGATATCGATATTGTAGGTGAATACACCGCTCTAGATACCGACACCAATTTGGATGTCGATTTCGCCATAAATGAAATTAAAATGAAGGCCATAGAAGGGCTTTCACTTGGCGAACTTGCAGAATCTTCTGGTGCTTTTAGCGGGAATTTTAAAATTGATGGTTCCCTAGACGATTTACAATATGCTGGAGATTTGGTTTTTAAAGATTCAAAGTTTAAAATTACAAAACTGAATAGTTTTTTCGTACTAGCCAATGAAACATTAAATATTGATAATAGTGGTATTAGCATGTCTAATTTCACCATAAAAGATGAAGACAATAGTGCCTTTGTTCTCGATGGAAAAGTAGGCACAGAGTCCTTAATAAATCCAACATTCGATTTAACAATTAATGCGAACGATTTCCAAGTGCTTAATGCCACCCAGGAAGAAAACGATATGTATTATGGTTTCCTTTCTTTTAATGCCAAAGGGACCATTAAAGGCGATTTAAATGTGCCTATAGTTAAAATGGATGTAGCCGTTACCCCAAGAACAAACGTAACCTATGTATTACCGTCTTCGGCCGTAAATATTGAAGAACGCGACGGGGTTGTTGTTTTTGTTAATCGCGATAATCCAGATGCCATTTTAAGCAGAACTCAAGAAAAACAAGCGACAGTAACGGGCATCGATCTTGAAACCAATCTGTCTATTACAAATGATGCCGTTATTACGCTGGTTTTAGACGAATCTACTGGAGATAATTTTCAGACCTCCGGAAATGGGGATTTTGTTTTTACCATGGACACCAATGGTCGCATGAATTTATCTGGAGTATATACCGTTTCTGGCGGGCATTATGAAATGAGTTTATACGAGGTTGTTAATCGTAAATTTGAGTTAGTTTCGGGTAGTAGAATTTCATGGTCAGGAAATCCGTTAGACGCCACATTAGATGTTAAGGCGCTGTATAATATAGAAACATCGGCCTCTTCGTTAATGGCTTCCCAAGTATCAGGATCGGACCCAACGACTCAAAATAAATACAAACAAGTATTACCTTTTGAAGTGTATTTAAATATAAAAGAAGAACTTTTACATCCTAAAATTTCATTCAGTTTGGATATGCCCGAGAGTGAACGCGGTGCCATTAGCGGACAAGTTTACGGAACCATTCAGCAAGTAAATCAGCAAGAAGGGGAATTAAACAGACAGGTGTTTTCACTATTAGTCATGAATCGTTTTTATCCAGAATCAGGTAGCGATGGTAGTAGCGGTGGTTTCGCCTCTATTGCGAGAGACAACTTAAACGATGCCTTATCCGACCAGCTAAATATGTTCTCAGACAAACTTATGGGGAATTCTGGCTTAGAGTTAGATTTCGGATTAAATAGCTTTACAGACTATCAAGGCGACTCTTCGGAACAGCGCACACAGTTAGATATTGCCGCTCAAAAGAAACTATTTAACGACCGTGTTATTGTTCGTGTTGGTAGTGCTGTAGATATTGAAGGTAGCGATCCTACCGGAGAAGAATCGCCTTTAATCGGAGATGTTAGTTTAGAATATTTAATTACACCGTCTGGAAAATATCGCCTTAAAGCTTTTCAGAAAAATGAATATGAATCTGTAATTGATGGACAAACTATTGTAAGTGGCCTAGCACTAATATTCACTCAAGAATTTAACGAATTTCAGGAGTTATGGGATGCCTTATTTCGAAAAGAAAAAGAGCTCGCTAAAGAAAAGAAAAAAGAAGAAGAAGAAAAACTAAAAGAAAAGAATAGTGATTAAATATATATCGTTACATAGAAGCAATAACGGTTTATCCCAATGGAATAGACCACTATCTTTTGCACTGCTCTTGTTAGTTTTAGTATCTCAATCGTGTAGCATACAAAAACATATTCCTGATGACGAACTGCTATATACCGGTGGTAAAATCGCTATAGAAACCGATTCTATATTAGAGCAGGAAGATCAACTCAAATCTGAATTAGAAAACATACTTAGACCAGAACCAAACTCTAAATTTTTAGGAATCTATCCTGGACTATATTATTACTATAAAACACAACGCGAGAAGCCTGGATTTATAAACAATTGGCTTTATAAGAAAATCGGAGAAGAACCTGTGTATGTCTCTGATGTTAAAACCTACGAGGTAGACGATATTATAGTAAACAGATTAGAAAACCACGGTTTCTTTTACAGCAACTCGGCTTCAACACTAGAAAAGAATGCTGAAGATAAGACAGGAGAAGCGCTTTATACGGTTTCCATAAAACAACCTTATACTTTGGCATCTTATCAATTAGATTCTATACAAGAACCTATTTACACAGATATTGAAAGTAGTATAAACACAACTCAATTTAAAAAAGGGTTACGATTTGATTTAGCCTTTTTAAAAACCGAACGCCAACGTATAGATAACGACTTAAAAAGTAAAGGGTATTATAATTTTAACCCAGATTTCTTAATATTCGAAGCCGACACTACACGATATACCTCAAGACAATTCGATTTATATTTAAGACTAAAAAACGCAGTTCCTAAAAAATCGCTAGTACCCTACAGAGTAGAAAAAATTAATATCTATTCCGATTACGATATAGAAAACAGTGCCGCTACCAACGACACCATTCGATTTAATAATAAAAACTTTATAGAAACAGAATCGTATTTTAATCCTGAAAACTTAGACCCGTTTATTACACTTAAAGAAGGCGATTATTATAATCCACAAGAATCTAGAAATACTGCAAGACGCCTTTCAACCATAGGGACTTATAAATATGTAAACATTCAGTATCAAGAAATGGATTCTTTATTAACAGACTCCACAGCTGTTTTGCATGCCAATATATATCTATCACCTTTAAACAAACGCGCATTAAAAGCAGAATTACAGGCTGTGACAAAATCTAATAGTTTTGCTGGTCCCGCCTTAGAATTCTCTTATAGCAATAGAAACTTATTTAAAGGAGGAGAAATTTTTAATCTGAGCACAAGTTTAGGTTACGAATTTCAAGTAGGAGGTGGTAACAATAATCCAAGTGCAAGTAGTACTTCAATAGGAGTAAAAGGAGAAGTACTGTTTCCTAAAGTGCTTTTCCCATTTAAAATTAGCGACACTTTTTTCGATTATTCCATTCCTAAAACAAAAACCAGCTTAGGTATCGATTATTTAAACCGATCAGACTTATACAGATTACTCTCTGGGACAGCCGAATTTGGATATTTATGGAACGAGAACAGGTATACAACTCATGAGTTAAATCCGATTTCTATCAATTACAACAACCTAATTAAAACCACGCCCGAATTTGACGAAATTCTAGAAGACAATCCGTTTTTACAGCAAAGTTTCGATCAAGAATTTATAGCTGGTTTAAATTATTCGTTTACATATAACGAGATGGTAGACGTTAACAAGAAGCATCAAATTTATGCCAACACTACAGTTGATATTGCCGGAAATGTGGTTAGTTTATTTGGAAAAAACAATGCAGATACCCGAACCAAAACATTTTTAGGTTTAGAATACGCTCAATATGCGAAACTTGATGTTGATTTTAGATATCATTTTAATTTTAATAGTGATCAAAAAATTGCCACTCGGCTATTTGCGGGATACGGAATGCCTTATGGAAATTCCGATTTAATGCCTTATATAAAGCAATATTATTCAGGAGGGCCAAATAGTGTAAGAGCCTTTAGTATTCGCTCTTTAGGACCAGGAACTTACGAAGGTACCGAAGACGGTTCTTATAACAACTTTGTAGATCAGACGGGGAATATTAGACTAGAAGCCAATGTAGAATATCGTTTTCCGCTTTTTTCCTTTTTTAAAGGTGCTTTATTTGCAGATGCCGGAAACGTATGGAATTCTAAAGAAAATGAAGCCTTACCAGGCGGAAAATTTAGCTCAGATTTTATGTCGCAATTAGGGATTGGTGTTGGCGTTGGTTTACGCGTCGATGTTCAAGGGTTTGTAATCCGTTTCGATTTTGCTGCTCCAGTGCACGACCCAACTTTAAAAGAAGGCGAACGTTACGATTTTCAATATGAAGAAACTACCTTTAATTTCGGTATCGGCTATCCGTTCTAAACATTTAGTCACCCTACATTTTACCTAAACTTATAAGCCAAAGCGTGTAACTTATTACTAAATTTGCGATCTAGTTTTTAAGTATGACACAGAATTTTGAATTAAGACACGTAAACGTAACGCGGTACATGATGCCCTTACGAGAAGGCGGATCGCTACCTGCTTTGGCCGAAGCTGACGACGATTTTAAATATGTTTTAAAATTTAAAGGAGCAGGACATGGCACCAAAGCATTAATCGCCGAACTTATAGGTGGTCAGGTTGCTAAGGCTTTACATTTACAATTACCAGAATTGGTTTTTGCTCATTTAGACGAAGCTTTTGGACGCACAGAAGCCGATGAAGAAATTCAGGATTTACTTCAAGGCAGTCAAGGTTTAAACCTCGCTTTACATTTTTTATCTGGCGCCATAACCTTCGATCCTGCCGTGACAACGGTAGACGACACTTTAGCTTCCAAAATTGTGTGGTTAGATGCGTTTATAACGAATGTAGATCGCACATTTAAAAACACTAATATGCTGATGTGGCATAAAGAACTGTGGTTAATAGATCATGGTGCGTGTTTATATTTTCATCATTCATGGAGCAATTGGGAACAATCGGCTAAGAGTCCGTTTAAACTTATTAAAGACCATGTGCTCTTACCTCAGGCTTCGAAAATTAAAGCTGTCGACACGGAATTTAAAGCCCTTTTAACACCAGAAATATTAAAAGACATTGTAGATACCATCCCAGACGAATGGTTGCAATGGGAAGATGTAAACGATTCTCCTAACGACATTCGTGACGTCTATTTCAATTTTTTAAATACGCGCCTCGCCCATTCTGAACTCTTTGTAAATGAAATTGAACATGCAAGATCTTAAACTATACGAATATGCTATAATTCGCGTGGTTCCAAAATTAGAACGCGAAGAATTTATAAATATTGGTATCATCTTATTTAGTAAACAAGCCAAATTTATTAGGGTTTTACACACCATTCCAACTGAAAAAATAAAGTGCTTTTCAGATGATTTTGACATTGATCAGCTTCAAAAAAACATGATGGCTTTTACCTGTACTGCCAACGGAACTTCAGATGGAGGCCCTATTGCTTTAATGGATATACCGTCGCGATTTAGATGGCTTACAGCAATAAGAAGCTCGGCCGTTCAAACCTCCAGACCTCACCCTGGCATGTGCCATGATTTAGAAAAAACAGCACAGCGATTGTTCGAAGAGTTGGTTTTGTGAGTTTCACATTAGTAATCTATTGCATTACTATTTAATGCGTTTAAGCTAAAGTAAAGCTTTAGTTCTTTGTAATTTTAAACGTATTAAAACTGAAAAAAATGAAACCAAACACAAAAAAAGACCTAGGTCACGATCAAGATACCGAGTTTGTAAAGGATAAAGAAAATCCTACTCGGAATTATATTTTTCAAAAAGATAAAATCACAAAACGAACTTCTCTTTTTGTATTCATACTATTATTGCTCTTAATTGCAGCAGTTGCTGTAACCTCTATTTTCTTTTAATAGTCCGAATTAATAATAACATAGCGTTTACTAAGCTAGCAATTATAATACTTGGAATGAAGCGCCTTTGCAACAAACGCAGTTTATGCACTATGTTCAATTGGAGTTCGCTACAAACTTTGTAATAACGCTATAAAAGTTCGAACAATTACAGCATTTATAACCCTTTCCTAGTTTAAATGGCATGAGGGTTATATTGGCATGTTTACACCTTTCCTCTCAGAAAATGGATTATATCTAGAACTCAGATTAGTCTTTGAGATTCGGAAATCCTTCAAATTTATATTATAGTCGAAACATCTCGAAGACGTATTATATTTCATAAACATATTCCTTAACAAGTAAACACCAAAACACAAACAACTGATAGTAAGCAAATTAATTTCAATTTATTATAAAAATCTGTAAATTTAAGATGCATAATTATTAAGGCTAAAAAATAATGAAACTTAAAAAATCAGGTCATTCTTATTTTATTAACAATAAAAAACAATTCGTGGGTACAGCCATACCTAACGATACGCTTAAGAGCTGTTTCGAATTTGCATTTAATATGGCTTTTGGAAAAGGTCACCACCGAAACCACCGAACTGGAGGCCGACTAAAACGAACAGAAAAAGATATTTTTAAAAACACGCTTCAAGGGAAACTAGCCGAATGTATGGCTTACTATTATCTTAAAGACAAAGATTTAATTTGCAAGCCACTCGATTTTGAAATTTACGGCAAAGGACGTTGGGATGATGCAGATATTATCTGCAAAGGGAAAAAGATAAGTATTAAATCTGCTGCGTATTATTCTAACTTATTACTTCTCGAAACTAAAGATTGGGATAAGGACGGAACATACATTCCTAATAGTAAAGATCTAAATCTCACAGCGTACTACGATTATTTTATACTGGTTAGAATACAACCAAACACAAACTGCTTCTACTTAAAACATACCGACAGAGTGCTATTATGGAAGCTAGTACAATCTAAAAACTGGTACTACGACATTGTTGGTTGGTGCAGCTTAGCAACTTTAAAGTGTTTAATTGAAAATAAATATATTCTTCCGCAACACGCGCTTCTAAATGGCAAAATAAAAATGGATGCAGATAATTATTACATCCAGGCAGGGAACCTTAAAGAGATGACATGTTTAATTGAGATTCTAAAAGCATTATAATTTCAAAATCAATTGCTCGACGATTCTAATGCTGTTTTAGTTGAATTAGAGTCTACGCCATCTAAAATATCTTTAATAGACACAGCTAATTTAGAAATAACTGGCATACTAACAGAATTTCCGGATTGTTTATATAAATGTGAATTGGCTATTTCTGGTAGCTTAAAAGATTCTGGAAAACCTTGAAATCTGAAACATTCTCGAGGAGTTAGTTTCCGAAAGCCGAACTTTGTTTTAACTAATGGTACGTTATGTCCGCCAGTACCCATATTGGCCGTTAGCGTAGGACATACATTAGATTTATTCTCTCTTACATATTGTCTTCTAAACTGATACACTGTATCGTCTCTAAGCATGCTTTCACTAAGCATGTCATACATGTATTTATCCTTTCCGTAATAAAATTTATCGTCTACTTTCTCCTTAATTAATAGGTCTTTCACCCCTTTACTTAACTGTTCTTTTTCAGGGAAACTGTAGTTAAAATCGGGATCGTTAAGCAACTGCTTATCAAAAGCGACTATAAAAATACGTTCCCGATTATGTGGGACATTACCATAATCTTTGGTATTTAAAACTTTAGAACTGAAAGTATAATCGCGTTTTAAAATTTCTTCTTTTATAACTTTAAATGTATTTCCCTTATCATGTCCCACTAGGTTTTTAACGTTCTCTAGGAACACCACTTTAGGTCTCATGGTATCGATAAAATCTAAAATTTTAAAGAAATGATTACCACGCTTATCTTCAAACCCTTGCCTATGGCCTGCTACAGAAAATGGCTGACAAGGAAAACCGGCTGTTAAGACATCTACATTTTCTAGATTAGAAATTTCAATATCCATCACATCACCTTCAACCAAGTTATGATTAAAATTTTTCCGATACGTAATACAAGCATTTTTATCAAATTCGTTGGCCCAAGCCAAATCGAAACCCGCATTTTTAAATCCTAAACAAATACCGCCAACACCTGCATATAAACTTCCTACTGTATATTTATTCTTCATTATAAATTTAAATTACTGAACCACAGATTTCCACAAATAATTAAAAACCAACATCTACGGTAAACGAATCATTTCTTAAGGAATAAGTCCCAAAACATTAAAAAACTATGGTTTTAAAATACAAATATATCTTTTGTGGTACGATAAGCATATCAAAATTATTGTTTTTAGCCTAATACTTCAATTGTAGTGTAGCACATCTCGATAAAATAAACGACCGTAATTTGTTTTAAGTATTAGAAATGATAGCGAAAAAGAACTCCTAAATCATAGCATAGTGAATGTAAAAAGTCTATAAAATAAAAAAGCATCCCGATTTTCATGTCTGAAAAAAGGAAAGCCTTTCATTGGTTTAACAACTTAAACCTTAGACAAACACTAGGTTTATCTAACAACACAACTACCGTGTATTGCATAAAAAAAGCCCCAATTGCTTGAGGCTTTTAGCAATATTGCGGTCTGGACGGGATTCGAACCCGCGACCCCCTGCGTGACAGGCAGGTATTCTAACCAGCTGAACTACCAGACCGTTGCGTTATTGCGAGTGCAAATATACACCCCTTTTTTATATTACAACTATAATTACTAAAAAATTTTATTATTTAAATAAATAATTAAAAACTAACACCTATAACATTATACAAATCAATTAATTACGACTAAACATGTTGCGGTGTAAATTCATAATTGTATTAACAAATTAGGGTTTAATCTCTTAACTTCTCTTCTGCATGTTATATAAAACCGTAAAACGTCATGTCTTTCTAGGAGGTTTGGCTGGTCTAGAGAACAGAAAATGTGGAATTATCTAATTTTAAAGCTTACAAAAAATAATTTGGAGGTGTAAAAAATGAGACAGTCTTCCTATGTGGATTAAGCACACTATTTGCATAAATACGATTATCAGGAATGATCCAAAGAAACGCAACATAAAAACAAAATGGTCTTAAAATAAAAAAGCATCCCAATTTTCAAGTTTGAAAAAAGGAAAGCCTTTCATTGGTTTAACAACTTAAACCTAGATAAACATTACATTTATCTAACAACACAACTACTATTTACTGCAAAAAAAAACCTCAATTGCTTGAGGCTTTTAGCAATATTGCGGTCTGGACGGGATTCGAACCCGCGACCCCCTGCGTGACAGGCAGGTATTCTAACCAGCTGAACTACCAGACCGTTGCGTTATTGCGAGTGCAAATATACACTCCTTTTTGAAATACACAAACAAAAATTAAACTTTTTTATCACGCTTTAGTTTTATAAAAACTTAGAACGCTCTACCATAAAGGTAGTCAGTATA
Organism: Formosa sp. F44; assembly: GCF_056238645.1. Next base: position 566,532 of record NZ_JBWDLJ010000002.1, on the reverse strand, counting down.
TTATCGAAACTATTATTTATATCGGCTTCGACATATTTAATTTTGTATTGGGCACATTTTAGTTTTAAAGCTTCAAAATACTTCAAAATTTCGGTCTCATAGTTTGCTTTAATCGTGTCTGCATATACATTTAAGTAAGATCCTGTTTCGACATCTAAAAAGCGCTTGGGTGTATTATCGAAATTAAAATGCAACTCTTTATCCTTATCAAAGACATGAAACAATACCACCTCGTGTTTATTATATTTTAAATGGCGAAGCGCTTCAAATAATTGATCATCTTTTGCCGATTCTTGAAACATATCTGTGAACAAAATCACCAAAGATCGTTTATGTAAATTTTCTGCGATATGATGCAAATACGTATAGGTATCGGTGGTTTTTGCTTGAGGCTTTGATACTACCACACGTTCTAATTCCTTAGTTAACATATGCCGATGCCTATCACTCCCCTTCTCTGGCGCATAATACTCGTAAGTATCGCTATATACACTTAAACCTACTGCATCGCGTTGCCGTTTTAGCATGTGCATAATTGATGCTGATGCTAAGGCCGAGAATGAAATTTTATTAAGATGATGCAAAGAAAATTTCTGCATTTCTGGATAATGCATAGAGCTACTATTGTCTATAATAAGATGACAACGTAAATTGGTTTCTTCGTCGTAACGTTTGGTATATAATTTATCGGTTTTAGCAAACAACTTCCAATCGATGTGCTTCGTACTTTCCCCTTGATTATAAATTTTATGTTCGGCAAATTCTGCCGAAAACCCATGAAACGGACTTTTATGCATTCCTGCAATAAAGCCTTCAACAACTTGCTTAGCCAACAATTCCAGATTAACAAATCCGCCAACATGTTGTAACTCTTCTTTTAAATCCATGAATTGCTTTTAATACCTTCTAAAAATAAAAAAGGTTTGGCATCACGCCAAACCTTTTAATACATTATATGTTTTAAATACGATTACAAAAGCTTATCGATAGCATCTGTATACGATTTTTTAGGCGCTACACCTACTTGACGTTCTACCACTTCTCCGTTTTGAAATACTAAAACAGTTGGGATATTACGTACACCATATTTAGAAGCAAAGTCTTGATTTGCATCAACATCTACTTTACCTACTACAGCTTTACCTTCGTATTCTGTACTAATTTCATCAATGATTGGTCCCACCATACGGCAAGGTCCACACCAAGCTGCCCAAAAATCAACCACTACAGGTTTGTCACTTTTTAAAACAGTTTCTTCAAAATTCGCGTCTGTTATTTCTAATGCCATTATATTATATTTTAAAAGTTTTACTTCTTGTTAATGTACAAAATTAGTCAAAAAATTTCCTAAACCTTACACGTCACCCATTTGTTTTCTTTATTACCAAATTAAGGAAATTGATTATTTTTAATTCTGCTGCATTAATTTAATTTATAATACACCTCTTGTTCATCTAGAGCATGCAACAATTCCTGAGAAATTGTAATTTTCTGAGTTCTACTAACCATAGGAAGCTTTACTTTATCTTCTTGATCGTAAACAAGGAAATTCAACAGTTTTGTCCCCACATGTGTATCGAATAAATGTTTTAAATCGCTCACCTTAGTTTCTGTTAGGTTAGCAATATTTAGCTGGACAGATAATTTCTTAGCATATTGATCCATAACATCATGCAACAACTGAAAACTATTAAATTGGATTCTAGGTTCACTTTTCTTTCCAGTATCTTTATTAACCCAACCTTCTCGCACAAACACCTTAACATGCACAAAACTATTCACCACAAAAAAGTGTCTGAATTTCAAATAATCTTCACCAAAGATTCTGAACTCGAAACTGTCGTTATAATCGTCTATAGTAAATAACGCCCATCCTTTTCCCATTTTACTCACCCGGTGTTGCACATCTGTAATCACTCCTCCAAAGGTAAGCTCGGCATTTAAACACGCTTCTAAATTTCTAAGCATGCTTAAATTTGCGTTGCAGAAATTCTTCATTTCAATTTTAAAATCGTCTAACGGGTGTCCTGAAATATAAATACCAACAACCTCTTTCTCTCGAGCTAGCTTTTCCATAGTTCCCCATTCTTCTGCTGGTGGCACTAAAGGTTCTTCTATCTGCACATCACTCGCTTCTCCAAACAAACTCACTTGCGCAGAATTTTCATTTTCCTGATGCTTGTTTCCGTATTTAACTGCTTTTTCTAAAAATGTGATGCCATCGCCTTCGTCTTGAAAATACTGAGCACGGTGTGTATCTGTAAAACAATCAAATCCTCCCGCTAATGCAAGATTCTCGAATGCTTTTTTATTGGCTGCTCGCAAATCGATACGTTTAGCCAAATCGAAAATTGATTTATAATGTCCGTCTTTCTCTCTGTTCGCTACTATAGTCATTACGGCACCATGCCCCACACCTTTTACGGCTCCCATACCAAAACGCACCGCATAATCGTCGTTTACCGAAAACTTATAGAACGATTCATTTACATCAGGCCCGAGCACATCCAATTTCATACGCTTACATTCTTCCATAAAAAACGTAACTTGCTTAATATCGTTCATGTTATTCGATAATACAGCAGCCATATACTCGGCAGGATAATGCGCTTTTAAATAGGCAGTCTGATAAGCAATCCAAGCATAACAGGTCGAGTGGGATTTGTTAAAGGCATAACTTGCAAAGGCTTCCCAATCTTTCCAAATCTTCTCTAATTTTTTAGGATCGTGACCTTTTGCACTCGCTTGATCAATGAATTTAGGTTTCATTTTATCCAGTACAGCAATTTGCTTTTTACCCATAGCCTTACGCAAGACATCGGCTTCACCCTTGGTGAAATCTGCCAACTTTTGCGATAAAAGCATTACTTGCTCTTGGTATACCGTAATTCCGTAGGTCTCTTTTAAATACTCTTCCATCGCTGGTAAATCGTATTCAATCTCTTCATCCCCGTGTTTACGTGCAATAAAGCTCGGGATATATTCCATTGGACCTGGTCTATACAAGGCGTTCATGGCAATAAGGTCATCAAAAACGGTAGGCTTTAACGACTGCATGTGTTTTTGCATTCCAGGAGATTCATATTGGAATACCCCAACTGTTTCTCCGCGCTGGAATAACTCGTATGTTTTTACATCATCCAGAGGAAAATTTTCTGGGTCTAATTGAATGCCATGCTTAGCTTTTACAATTTTTACCGTGTCTTTAATAAGGGTTAACGTTTTTAACCCCAAGAAGTCCATTTTTAGTAACCCCGCATCTTCCACAACAGAGTTGTCGAACTGTGTGACGTACAAGTTGGAATCTTTAGCCAAAGACACCGGGACGAACTTGGTAATATCGTCTGGTGTGATAATTACACCACAGGCATGAATCCCTGTATTCCTTACAGAACCTTCTAAACGACGAGCCAAATTTAATGTTTCGGCCTCAAGATTATTACCATCTGCAAGTCCTATAAGTTCGTTAACTTTCTCTAAATCTTCTGCTCTAAATTTTTCTTTTAATCCTTTTTCATCAAGTCCGAATATTTTATTCAGCTTAGACATGTTTGGGATTAGTTTGGCAATTCTATCGGCTTCAAAAAGTGGCAAATCCAGTACTCGAGCGGTGTCTCGGATAGAAGACTTGGCGGCCATTGTTCCGTAGGTGATAATTTGCGCAACCTGATTACTTCCGTATTTTTCGATAACATAATCCATAACGCGACTTCGACCTTCATCATCAAAGTCAATATCGATATCGGGCATACTCACACGATCCGGATTCAAGAAACGCTCGAAAAGCAGATTGTACAACATCGGATCGATATTTGTAATCCACAAACAATACGCAACTACAGATCCGGCTGCAGATCCACGACCAGGACCTACAGAAACATCCATTTTTCTGGCCTCGCGGATAAAATCTTCTACAATTAAGAAATACCCGGGATACCCTGTTTTTTCAATAACCGAAAGCTCGAAATCTAGACGTTCGATAACTTCGGGAGAGAGATCTTCTCCATACCGAATCTTAGCGCCTTTATACGTTATATCTCTTAAAAAGGCATTTTCCCCACGTTTTCCGCCATCAATCTCATCTTCTGCATGCTGGAATTTTTCAGGAATATCGAACTTAGGTAATAATACATTTCGGGCTAATTCGTAAATTTCAATCTTATCGACTAGTCCTTGTATATTTGTTATAGCTTCTGGAATATCTTTAAAAAGCGCCTTCATTTCTTCCGAAGACTTAAAATAATATTCCTGATTAGGCATACCATATCGGTAACCTCGTCCGCGACCTATTGGAGTCGCCTGTTTTTCCCCATCACGCACACATAACAAAACATCGTGAGCATTGGCATCTTGTTTATCTACATAATAGGTATTATTTGTAGCTACTAATTTAACGTCATGCTTCTTCGCAAATGCAATCAAAACAGGATTCACACGATTTTCATCTTCTTGATTATGACGCATTAACTCGATATATAAATCGTCTCCAAATTGTTCTTTCCACCAAATCAAGGCTTCTTCAGCCTGATTTTCTCCAACATTTAGAACTTTACTTGGTACTTCCCCATAAAGGTTTCCTGTTAAAACAATAAGGTCTTCCTTATACTGTTCTATCAGTTTTTTATCGATTCTAGGCACATAATAAAATCCATCTGTAAAGGCGGCAGACGACAATTTTGCTAAATTATGATACCCGTTTTTATTTTTTGCTATAATGACTATTTGGTAGCCATTATCTTTTCTTGTTTTATCTAAATGATTTTCACAAACAAAAAACTCACACCCTAAAATGGGTTTCATTTCGTTTAATGTGGGCTCTTTTCCTGCCGCAATAGCCTCCTCATTTTTAGCTTGAACACCTTTATTATGGTTAATAACAGCTCTTACAAAGTGAAAAGCCCCCATCATATTCGCATGGTCGGTAAGTGCGACACCAATCATATTCTGTTTAGCCGCTGCCGCTACCAAATTCGGAATACTTATGGTAGATTGTAAAATTGATAATTGTGTATGGTTATGTAAATGCGCAAAATTAGCATCTGATAACTCTGAAATATTTTGTTTGATTTCGGCCGCAGAAAGATCTGTTGCTTGTGCTTTTTGTAAGCGCTCATTAATCTTTGCACTTGCTTTTTTTAAGTTGATGTGTTTTAAACCAATCAACTGAATCTCTTGCGGATTTGCTTTATTAAAACGCTCGAAATAATCTGGCTGAACGTCTAAAGCCTCTACACTAAATTCTTTTCGTCTTATCAATTCAAAGAAACAACGTGTCGTAGCCTCGACATCGGCCGTTGCATTATGCGCTTCACCAAAAGGTGTATTAAATAAAAACTGGTGTAATTCTGTTAAGGTTGGTAATTTAAATCGGCCTCCACGTCCACCAGGAATTTCACAGAGTTTAGCTGTTAATTCCGTACAGGTATCTAAAACAGGAAGCTCTTGTAGTTGATTTGCAACACCTTCTCTAAAGAATTCTGCCCCCATAATATTAAGGTCGAATCCTACGTTTTGTCCAACAACAAACTTGGTTTTGTTAAGCGCAATATTAAATTTCTCTAAAACCTCTGCTAACGAAATTCCTTGTTCTTCGGCTAGCTCTGTAGAGATTCCGTGAATTTTTTCAGCATCATAAGGAATATTAAAACCTTCTGGTTTTACTAAATAATCTTGATGCTCGATACAATTTCCAAGCTCATCGTGTAATTGCCATGCTATTTGTATACATCTTGGCCAGTTATCTGTATCGCTAATGGGAGCATCCCAACGCTTTGGTAAACCTGTTGTTTCGGTATCGAATATTAAGTACATAAAATCTGTTGTGCTAAAAAAATTGGGAGGTTAAAAGTAAGAATTATTAAGGGGTTTTCGACCGCTCTTAACAACCTTTTATAAACAAAAAAAAGCAACACTTTGTGTTGCTTAGTATTATCCTAAATTTTATATAAATCTATTCTGTTACAAGAGGCACTTTAAAAAACACACCTTGAGTTACATTAACCTTTTCTAGGCCATTGTTATCATAACCAATAAACCAGAACTCGCCACTAACATAGCCTTCTACACTATTAATTTCCGATACACTTACAAGGCCATCAGAATAATACACCGTAGGCTCGTTTACAGCACTAAATAATGTAGAAAACTCTGTGCCGTTTACATTTGTAAAAGTAGCGTTAGATGTTCTACCCGCTCCTAATGTATCTACACCAACCTCGAAAGGCACTTCTAGTTTTATTTTTTCTCCATTAAGCGTTGCCAACACAGTTAAAACATTAGACACTCTTGAAGCCTCATACGTATTCCCTTGCCAAACTACATCTTCTATATTTGCCTGAAATGCAGGTTGATTAAATTCTACATTATCATCACAAGCAATAAATATTAAACACAACACACATACTGTAAACCAAGTTTTCATCTTTCAAGATTCTTTTTAATTAAGAATTCAAAAATAAGGTAAATTAAGTTCACCAATTCATTTAAATTAAGTACCTGAAAATAAAAAATTTATAGTATCTTTGCAGCCTTATTAATAACCGAGGTCGAGAACCTCAAATAATTAATTATTATGCCTGTAAAAATTAGATTACAAAGACATGGTAAAAAAGGGAAACCTTTTTACTGGATCGTTGCAGCTGATGCAAGATCAAAAAGAGATGGTAAATATTTAGAAAAATTAGGTATCTACAATCCAAACACAAACCCTGCAACTATCGAATTAGATGTAAACGGTGCTGTAACTTGGTTACAAAACGGTGCACAACCTACAGATACTGCAAAAGCTATTTTATCTTACAAAGGTGCAATGCTAAAAAATCACCTTGCTGGTGGTGTTAGAAAAGGCGCTTTAACTGAAGAGCAAGCAGAAGCTAAATTTACTGCTTGGTTAGAAGAAAAAACAGGTAAAGTTGATTCTAAAAAAGATGGTTTAGCTAAAGCTGAGGCTGACGCTAAAGCAAAAGCTTTAGATGCTGAAAAAGCTGTTAACGATGCAAGAACTGCTGCTGCCGCTGAGGCTGAAGCAGAAGCTAAGGCTGCTGAAGAAGCTGCTAATGCTGCTCCTGCAGAAGAAACTTCAAACGAAGAGGAATAAAAAATTAATTTTTTATACTTTTAAAACCTGACAATTCATTGTCAGGTTTTTTTATTTAAAATATTATGAAAAAAGAAGATTGTTTCTTTCTTGGAAAGATTGTAAAAAAATATAGTTTTAAAGGTGAATTACTTATAAAACTAGACACCGACGAGCCTGAATTATTCGAAGACATGGACTCTGTCTTTATAGATTTACGAAATAATTTAGTTCCCTTTTTTATTGAGTCGTCTCAACTTCACAAATCAGAATTGTTACGTATTAAGTTTGAAGATGTAGATTCTGAAGCCGATGCAGATGCCTTAATGAAATCGGATTTATATTTACCGCTTAGTTTTTTACCGGAATTAGAAGGTAATAAATTCTATTTTCACGAAATTATAGGATTTACGGTCGAAGATATAAATTTTGGTAAAGTAGGTATTGTACAATCTATTAACGACTCTACAGCACAAGCCCTTTTTGAAATAGATCGTGATGGTATTGAAATATTAATTCCGATGAACGACGAGTTTATCTCTAAAGTAGACAAGCCCAACAAAACCATTTTCGTAGAAACTCCTGAGGGTTTAATTGATTTGTATTTAGAAGAATAAATCTCATTCTTAATAAAAAATCCTTCGGCAACCTAAACGTTCCGAAGGATACACTACAACCTTATTATGAGCAAACCGTTTAAATTCAAAGCATTCACCATTAACCAAGACCGTTGTGCCATGAAAATTGGTACAGATGGCGTATTACTTGGAGCTTGGGCAAGCCTAGACCACCATCCATTTTCTGTACTCGATATTGGTGCTGGAACAGGAATTATTGCTTTAATGTTAGCACAACGAAGCCGTGCCGAAGTTATTGATGCTATTGAAATTGATGATGCAGCATACGAGCAATGTGTAGAAAATTTTGAAGATGCACCTTGGGCAGACCGCTTGTTTTGCTATCACGCTTCCTTAGAAGAATTTGTAGATGAAATTGAAGACGAATACGATCTTATTATCTCAAATCCGCCGTTCTATTCTGAAGATTATAAAACAAATAATGAACAACGGGATGTCGCACGTTTTACAGAAGCGTTGCCCTTTGATCATTTAATAGAAAGCGCCTCAAAATTATTATCGGAACACGGTACTTTTTGTTTAATTGTCCCAATTAAAGAAGAATCAAATATTATTGCCTTAGCTTCTAAAGTAAACTTGTTTCCAAATAGGATATTACAAGTAAAAGGTCATCCCGATTCCGAACTAAAACGCAGTTTAATACAGTTATCATTCGTAAAAACTGAGCTTGAAACAAGCGAACTTATTATTGAAACTGAACGCCACATCTATACCGAAGACTACATTAAGCTTACCAAAGATTTCTATTTAAAGATGTAATGTTTTGCTGAGTAATCGTTAAATTTGAGATGACTCACTATAGCTAAACACATTAATCGTTTAGCTTAAAACATGCGCGATATGAAACCAGATCTATTTGAAGCACCCGATTACTACAATCTAGACGATTTATTATCTGACGAGCACAAATTAGTTCGCGATGCGACTCGAGCATGGGTAAAACGCGATGTGTCTCCTATTATTGAAGACTACGCCCAAAATGCAGAATTTCCGAAACAAATTATTGGCGGATTAGCAGAAATTGGAGCTTTCGGTCCCTACATACCCGAAACCTATGGCGGTGCCGGATTAGACCAAATGTCGTATGGACTAATTATGCAAGAAATTGAACGTGGGGATTCTGGTATTCGTAGTACGGCCTCAGTGCAATCGTCTTTAGTGATGTATCCCATATGGAAATACGGAAATGAAGCACAACGTAAAAAGTACTTACCTAAATTGGCTAGTGGCGAATGGATAGGTTGTTTTGGATTAACCGAGCCTAACCATGGTTCTAATCCGTCGGGAATGACCACCAATTTTAAAGACATGGGCGATCACTACCTTTTAAATGGTGCTAAAATGTGGATTTCGAATGCGCCATTTGCACAAATTGCTATTGTATGGGCGAAAGATGAAACTGGGCGTATTCACGGTTTAATTGTAGAGCGTGGCATGGAAGGCTTTACAACGCCAGAAACACACAACAAATGGTCGTTACGCGCTTCGGCAACAGGAGAATTAATTTTTGATAACGTAAAAATTCCAAAAGAAAACCTTCTACCTAACAAATCTGGACTAGGAGCGCCACTTGGTTGCTTAGATTCTGCCAGATATGGCATTGCTTGGGGTGCCATAGGCGCTGCAATGGATTGTTACGATACGGCCTTAAGATATAGCAAAGAACGGATGCAGTTTGGCAAGCCTATTGGACAGTTTCAACTGCAACAAAAGAAATTAGCCGAAATGATTACCGAAATCACCAAAGCACAATTACTAACGTGGCGCCTTGGAGTATTAAAAAATGAAAACAAAGCCACTTCTGCTCAGATTTCCATGGCAAAACGCAACAATGTGGATATGGCTATAACAATTGCCAGAAATGCGAGACAAATGCTAGGCGGTATGGGTATTACCGGAGAATATAGTATTATGCGCCACGCTATGAATCTTGAAAGTGTAATAACTTATGAAGGCACACACGACATTCATCTCTTAATTACCGGATTGGATATTACAGGATTAAATGCGTTTAAGTAAATTTAGATTTCACGTTATACTTGGCGTTATAGAGATTAGATTTAAAAATGCTGACATTTCTATATATTAAACGGGACACCTCAACAACAAACAAAGTCTATTTTTAGAATGGGAAGAACAATTTGGAAGGCACCAAAATAGTGATTATTGCCAAATAAGCATAAAGAGAGACTTGACTGCGTCTTTACTACATACAACAATACCCAAAACAACTTTTAAACCAAGCTCTTTTGGGTATTCTATTTAAATATAAGTCTAAAAAATAATCTAACTCTCTGGAGCAAGTGTCACTTTTAAACCTTCCATTTCAGGTGTCATTTGAATCTGACATCCCAAACGGCTATTGTCTTTTACGTTAAACGCTTCAGAAAGCATCGCTTCTTCATCGTCTTGCATTTCTGGTAATTCGGTATCAGACTCCACATAACACTGACAAGATGCACACATGGCCATTCCACCACAAACGCCAATAGTTCCTTCTGGAGCTAGCTCGTAAGAACGTACCACTTCCATTAGGTTCATTGCCATATCTGTAGGCGCCACAACATCGTGTGTTACCCCGTCTCTATCTGTAATCTTAATATTTATATCTTGCTCTTCCATAGTTTATACTACTCGGGTTGGTTGATTAATAAAACGTCGACCAAAACTACACTTTTATTTTTTTATTTAATAGCCTTAACTACAGCTTTTGGAGATTCTTTTCTTGAACCGTCAAACCCATCAATACCACTTACAGTAGTATACTTAAGCACGTATTTTTTCCCAGGGTTAATTATTTGATAGGCGGCCTGGCACATTAAAGTAGCTTCATGGAATCCGCATAAAATTAATTTTAACTTTCCAGGATATGTATTGACATCTCCAATAGCAAAAATTCCTGGGATGTTGGTTTGGTAATCTAAAGCATTATCTACTTTAATAGCGTTTTTCTCTATCTCAAGTCCCCAATTTCCAATAGGACCTAATTTTGGAGATAACCCGAAAAGCGGAATAAAATGATCTGTTTCAATAATAAATTCTTTATCGATGTGCTGTGCTTGTGCAACAACAACACCTTCGACTTTATTATGACCAATTACGTTAATGACTTCGGCAGGGGTGATTAATTTAATCTTTCCTTTCGAGGTTAATTCCTGTACTTTTTCTACAGAATCTAAAGCGCCTCGGAATTCATTTCTACGGTGAATTAAAGTCACTTCTAAAGCTATATCTGCCAAGAAAATACTCCAATCTAAAGCAGAATCTCCTCCCCCAGAAATTACAACGCGTTTATCGCGATACACTTCTGGATCTTTAATAAAATACTCCACGCCTTTATCTTCAAATGAAGCGATATTGGGAATAAGTGGTTTTCTAGGTTCAAAACTTCCTAAACCTCCTGCAATTGCAACAACTGGAGCTTGGTGTTTTGTGCCTTTGTTTGTGGTTACTATAAACGAACCATCTTCTTGTTTCTCTACTGTTTCTGCGCGTTCACCTAAAGTAAAACCCGGTTCGAATTGCTTAGATTGTTCTAAAAGATTCTTAGTTAAATCTCCAGCAAGAATTTCTGGAAACCCAGGAATATCGTAAATCGGTTTTTTAGGATATAATTCTGAACATTGTCCGCCAGCTTGTGGTAAAGCATCAATTAAATGACACTTTAATTTTAACAATCCAGCTTCGAAAACGGTAAATAATCCAGTTGGGCCTGCCCCAACAATTAAGATATCAGTTTTAATCATTTATAATAATCTTAAAAAAAGCATCTCTACTTTTTTATTCTACATTTATCACTTGCTCTATTTGAGGCACATACTTCTTAATAGTCATTTCTACCCCCGATTTTAACGTCATTTGATTTACGCTACATCCTACACATGCACCTTGAAGTTGCACACGAACTAATTTATCGTCTTCTATAGAAATCAGAGAAATATCTCCTCCATCACTCTCTAAAAACGGACGGATTTCATCTAATGCTTTCTCTACATTTAATCTTATTTCTTCTGAAGTCATAACTTATTTTTTAACTGATGAGCAACCAGCCATCGTGGTAATTTTAATTGCTTCTGTTGGTGGTAAATCAACATTTCTTTTCACTACTTCTTCCACTACATTTTGCGTAATTTTTTCGAAAGATTTCTCTAAGATAGTAGCTGTTTGTAAAGCTGCCGGACGACCAACATCTCCTGCCTCACGAATACTTTGTACCAATGGTAATTCTCCTAAAAACGGAACTTGTAAATCTTCGGCTAAGTGTTTAGCACCTTCTTTACCAAAGATATAATATTTATTATCTGGCAATTCTTCAGGTGTAAAATACGCCATGTTTTCAATTATTCCTAATACAGGAACATTAATGCTTTCTTGCTGAAACATTGCAACACCCTTTTTAGCATCGGCTAGCGCAACATTTTGTGGCGTACTTACCACAACTGCTCCCGTAATTGGCAACGATTGCATGATACTTAAATGAATATCCCCTGTTCCAGGAGGTAAGTCTAACAATAGAAAATCAAGTTCTCCCCAATGTGCATCGAAAATCATCTGATTTAACGCTTTTGCAGCCATTGGCCCTCTCCAAACCACAGCTTGATCAGGCTTTGTAAAGAATCCGATAGACAATACTTTAACGCCGTAATTTTCGACCGGTTTCATTTTTGGTTTTCCATCAATGGTAACCGATAACGGGCGTTCGGCTTCAACATCGAACATAATTGGCATAGAAGGCCCATAAATATCGGCATCTAAAACACCTACTTTAAATCCCATTTTTGCCAAAGTTACCGCTAGGTTTGCAGTTACTGTAGATTTCCCTACGCCACCTTTACCAGACGCTACTGCAACTATATTTTTAATACCAGGAATTTGCTTCCCTTTAATTTCATTTTTAGGCTTAGCCGCTGGAGCTTCAACTTTTAAATTCACTTTAATTTTAGCTTTCTCGTAAACTAATTCGTGAATGGTTTTTAAAATATCGACTTCAGTTCTTTTTTTAGCTTGTAAACTCGGGTTTGCAATGGTAATATCTACAACAACTTCATCACCAAAAACTATTACATTTTTAACAGCCCCACTATCAACCATATTTTGTCCTTCTCCAGGAACCGTTATAGTTTGTAATGCTTTAAAAACATCTTCTTTTTGTATCTTCATTTTAATATATTATTTGTGAAATTATAAAGCTAGAGAAGCTTTTAGAAGAGCTATTACTGAAACCCTTACATTATTTTCAGAAATTATTTATTTAGATTTATTCTAAGTCACAAATATACTGTGAATTGTTTAGAAACTGAAGCACTTAATTAGCAAAAATTTGTTAATTACAACTGTTAATTTGCCCGCAATAAAAACCTAAAAATCTGTACTTATAAAAAACCACACAATTACAACTGATTACTTAAAATTAAGCGATAAAAACACTAGTCTGTAATCACTTTCTGATAACGACTTAAATTATCTGTAGCCTGTAGAATTTTAGCCTGTAGTTGCGGATTTAAATTAGGGTTTGCCTTTAAATAAGTTTCTAAAATATCTTGCGCTTCTTTAGTTTGATATTTTCCAATTGTAGCATCTAACCACTTCTTTGGAAAAAACAAATCGCTAGTATTTTTAATATCTTCCAAAATCTCTAAACTTACCGCAACATAGTGAATGGCGTCTTTTTGATGTAAGGGATGATGAATAAAATGACTCGCCGTTCCTACCCAATCTGAATGATTTCTGTTCTCGACATCTTTAAACGACAAAAATTTAGCTTTTCGCTCTTCATCCTTCGCTGATAATGCCGGCAATAAAAATACGAAGCGATCTCTATCGTCTTGGCTAGATATTTGTGTTTCTGCTTTCTCTAGAATCTCATCCCGTTTTGGATGATTGTACAACGCCAGCTTCATCGCTAGACTGGTATAATCCTTTTCGTTTTGCTTTAAATTTTTAATTGTGATGTCTTTATTCCAAATACGATAAAGTTGATTTAAGCTTTCACCTTGATACGCCAAACTCGAGAAAGCTCCGAATATACTTTTCTTAACCGATGTTGTTACATCCATATTTAATCTACGCCATAGGATTGATGTAAATTCACCTTGCAGTTTTAAACGCTCGTCTTCATTTAAAAAGTTCCAATATAAACTTGTGAAATTTGAAGATAATGTCCCAATAATTAATTCGTTAGTTTCATGTTCTAATCCGCTTAAAAACCCATCCAAAGCTGTTTTAATAGGAATAGTACCAGACAGTGCATTTTCGTAAGTATTAATATAATTTGAAGCTCTTACTACTTCATCCTGAATTTTGTAATTATGTAATACCGTAGTAGAATCTATCGGGAAAACACCATAACCATAACCATTGCTATTATAAACAATCGATTGCGGTTTTGGCATGCCCGCGAACGCCTTTAATTCTTGAGATTTACCATTTACTAAAACGGTTCTCCTCGCGATAGAATCGGAGTACACCAAAGCAACCTCCAATTTTTGAGGCCACAATTTATCGCTTCCATCTTCGGCCGTTTGCTCCACAATTAAAGATTGAATACTGTTATTCTCGTAAACAATACGGTTTGTAAACACCGGTCTTCCCGTCTGGTTTACCCAAACCTCACTCCAAGCATTTAAATCTGTATCGGTTTTAGCATCGAAAATGGCAATTAAATCGTCCCAAGTTGCATTGGAATTCGCATAAGTTTTTACATATTCCTGCACGCCTATTTGAAATTGTTTTTCGCCCAATAGCATTTCCAACTGATTCATCATTATTGGAGCTTTCTTGTAAATAATATCACCGTACATACTTCCGGCATCATTTAAGTTATCTAAATGTTGACGAATAGCGTTTGTCCCTTTTGTACGGTCTACATTATATGCACTTGGTGCTGTAGTAACCAAATTTAAAAGGTCGAAATTCAATTCTGGGAAATTGGGATTTACAATTTTAGCCGCCATAAAATTCGCGAAGACCTCCTTTAACCAAACGTCGTTAAACCAATCCATTGTTACTAAATTTCCGAACCACATGTGCGCAGATTCGTGTGCAATTAATTTTGCTCGCCCCCAATGTTTTAATTTAGGCATGTAGTTTTCAAAAAACAATGATGATGCCTTATACTGAATCGCACCAACATGTTCCATACCACCGAATTGAAAGAATGGAATCGCTACAAAGTCTAATTTCTTAAACGGAAAATCGTAATTTGTATAGCCTTCTAAAAAATCGAAAGACTTTTTATGCAATTCGAAAATAGGATCTAAGCTTTCCTTAATTTTAAGGGAATCGTGCTCGCGATACAAAAACCGATGATTATCTCGAACAACCTCATCAAACTCTCCGGCAACAAAGGAGAACAAATAAGTACTCATTACATTAGATGTATCGAAAATGTAAGTAGAACTAAACTCGGTTTCTGAAACTACTTTAGGATAAGTAGAACTTAAAACCGTCCACGATTTAGGCGTTGTAAGTTCTAAATTAAAGACCGCTTTTAAGTTAGGCTGATCGAAACACGGAAATAAACCTCGTGCATGATCTGGTACCAATAACGAGTATAAATAATCGTCGTTTCGATACAAATACTGATCGCCAGCTTGAAATTCTATTAGAAATTTATTCTCTCCTGTTTTTAAGTATTTGGCAGGAATAATAAGGTGTTCGTTTTTCTGAATACTTTCAATAGTATCCGAATCTATAAGTGCTCTAGGTGCACTGGAATTATTAGGATTAAAGTCTAAAACTAAGGGCGTCGAATTATCATTTATTGTAACATATAGCTCTAATGTGGCTAAAATAGGTTCAGATTTTTCTTTCGGCACATTAAAATTTAGGTGGTAATTAATATCCGACAATCTTGCTTTTCTAGCTTGAGCTAATTCCCAAGACACCCCAGGATTAACGGTATAACTAACGTCTTTTTCTTTTTGGCAGGACACAAAACTTATAAATATTAAAAAAATTATGAGATATCTTTTCATAGCGATTTGTGTGTTTAAGGTTTTTAAATAGTATCGTGAAGATTAAGTTCTTCGTTGGGATCCCAATAGTAATCTTTTAAGTTTTTAACTTGATTGTTTTTCACCTCTACACCTTCGTTTTCCAACAATTGTTGCATGAGATTTGTACCGTCGAAATGAAACTTACCCGTAAGTAAACCATTTCTATTGACTACACGATGGGCAGGAACATCGTCCATATTATGAGATGCATTCATGGCATAGCCTACAATTCTAGCACTTTTAGCAGCACCTAAATACCGAGCAATTGCTCCGTAATTAGTTACTTTACCAGAAGGAATTTGTTTAACGACTTCATATACTCTGTCAAAAAAATGAAGTGTTTCCGGTTTCATAAAGAATCTTTTATAACTTGAAATAAGGTTGCTAAGGCTACTACAGCAGTAATAGTCCCTATTAATCTATTCATGTTTTTTTGTGACTTAAAGCGCTGACTCTGAATTTTATCAAAAAAGAACATGTACATATAAAGCATTACGAAAGAGCCTGTAGCAGCACCAAACACATAAGATAAAATATCGGACTGTTCGAAAGTTAACCATCCAAAAGAAGCGAGTGTAACACTCATGTACGCCTGAAATGGGATGGGAAACATATTAAGGGCAGACATAAGCATGCCTTGAAAGAATCTACTTTTCTTACTACGAATATCTGGCGCGTCTGTACTCTCTACATCACCATCGCCTTTAGCAATAAAAAAGAAATATACCGATAATAGAATAAAAAGCACAAGTGCCACCCGTTGTAAAACATCTACTACATCGGGACGCTGTGTAAGAAATCTTGCAAAAATAACGGCAATAAATGTTTGAATCAATACAACTACGCAGGCACCTATCGAGAAAAACATACCTCGATTAGCTCCTTCTTTTAGACTGATTTTGGCTGCCGTCATATTTAACAAACCAGGTGGAATAACGCCCACGAGGGACACTATAAATCCTAAAAAGAAGATTAGCGTAATATTCAAACCTTATTTAATTTTAAATCTAATGTACGTTATCGCTTTACCTTTTAACAAATACTGAGATTCGTAAAACGTTTGTATTTCGGTAACCTCTTCCGGGCTTCCTTCTTGTTTATACACATCGTGATTTGCATATAAAACCTCATGTCCTTCACCATGTAGCAACCCTAAAGTGTAACCGTGCATAAATTCACTGTCGGTTTTTAAATTTACAACTCCATCAGGTTTTAAAATACTTTTATATTTCTGAAGAAAATCGGTGTTGGTCATTCTGTGCTTTGTACGCTTATATTTTATTTGCGGATCTGGAAACGTAATCCAAATTTCGTCAACTTCTCCTTCAGCAAAAGCATGTTGGATTAATTCTATTTGCGTTCTTAAAAATCCAACATTTGGAATACCATCTTCGACAGCAGTTTTGGCTCCTCTCCAAAAACGAGCGCCTTTAATATCGATACCAATAAAATTCTTATCTGGGAATTTCTGAGCTAACCCAACCGAATATTCACCTTTACCACATCCTAATTCTAAAACTAAAGGATTGTTGTTTTTAAACACTTTTTCGTTCCAGTGTCCCTTTAATTCAAAATTTTCTTCGACTAATTCTTCGCGACTTGGCTGAAACACATTATCAAAGGTTTCATTTTCTCTAAATCGCTTAAGTTTGTTTTTGCTCCCCACTTTTAAAAATTTTTCTTGTAAAATCAGGGACAAAAATACGTCAGACTCTTTCTACTTTACAATTTTTTCTCCTTTAGTTTTAAAATTTAATGATTTATAAACCGTTTTATAAGCTTTTAGACATATTTAAATAAAACATTTTTTAGATATTTAAACATCCTTATCAAGAGATTGGGTACAAAACCAGAACACATAGCACGGTTTATCTTGCTTTTTTATTATGAAGAAACGAATACTTATCGCACCATTAAATTGGGGGTTAGGGCATGCCACACGATGCATCCCAATTATAAACCAATTAATTTTACATAATTACACACCTGTAATTGCTAGCGATGGTATTGCTTTGGCGCTTTTAAAAAAAGAATTTCCTACTGTAGAAACTATAGAACTTCCTGCTTACGACATTACTTACGCCAAAAAAGGACATTTTTTTAAGTTGAAACTTCTTAAAGATTCTCCAAAACTATTAAAAGCTATAAAAGCTGAAAAAAAAGCAACAAAGGAACTTATAGACACTTATAATATAGATGGCATAATTTCGGATAATCGTCTTGGGGTACACAGCAAAAAAATCCCTTCGGTTTTTATAACGCATCAATTACAAGTGTTAAGCGGAACCACCACTTGGCTAAGCACAAAAATGCACCAGCGAGTGATTGAAAAATTTAATGCCTGTTGGGTACCCGATCACGAAGACGAACCGAGTTTGAGTGGAAAACTTGGCCATATGAAAGGCATTGAAATTCCGCTAAAATATTTAGGCCCCTTAAGTAGATTCCAAAGAAAACCGCTGGAAAAAATTTACCATTTATTAATTTTACTTTCTGGACCAGAACCACAACGCACACTCTTGGAAGTCCAATTATTGAATGCTTTTAAAGGCGATCCGCGACGTATTTTATGCGTTCGTGGCGTCATAGAAAACGAGCAAACCGTTACCACAGAAGGCAATATAACGATCTATAATTTTATGGCAGGCGAGCAACTAGAGAATGTAATAAATGCGAGTAAAACAGTACTTTGTCGTTCGGGATACACTACAGTTATGGATCTTTCTGTTCTGGGTAAAAAAGCATTTTTTATCCCTACTCCTGGTCAGTTTGAGCAAGAGTATTTAGCCAAGCGTTTAGAAGAATTAAACCTTGTACCGTATTGTAAACAGAATGATTTTACAATCGATAAATTAGAAACCATTCAGCACTACAAAGGATTAAACGGACAGAATACGAATGTAGATTTTAAAGATTTATTTAGTCTTTTCTAGAGTAAATGAGAACTCACTCCCTACTCCAAGATCACTCTCCACATAAATTTTTTCGTCGTGAGCTTCGATAATATGCTTTACAATGGCTAACCCCAAACCAGAACCACCTTCTTTTCTAGATCCGCTTCTATCCACACGGTAGAAACGTTCAAATAAACGCGGAATATTATTCTGTGTAATCCCTTCACCGTTATCCGTAACACGAACAATGACTTTATTTTTAATTAGATTTTCAATACTAACTTCTGTCGTTCCTTTATCGTGACCGTACTTTATAGAATTTACAACCAAATTTGTTAATACTTGTTGGATGCGTTCTTTGTCGGCATTCACAAAAATAGGCTCTGTATACAATCTATCGAAAGTTAACGTAATGCGTTTTTTTGAAGCTTTCATTTCAAACATTTCAAACACATTTGAAATCAGTTCTACGATATCGAATTTTTCTATTTTCAGACTTAAATCACCTACTTCTAATTTGGTAATCATATCTAAATCGTTAACAATAAAAATAAGACGCTCTACACCTTTACTTGCTCGATCTAAATATTTTTCTCTAATATTTTTATCCTCTCCAGCTCCATCAATTAGGGTTAGAATATAGCTTTGTACGGTAAAAAGAGGCGTTTTTAATTCATGAGAAATATTTCCTAAAAATTCTTTTCTATACTCTTCCCTAACTTGTAAACTTTCAATTTCAAACTTTTTATCACGGGCGTACTTATCTATTTCTTGCGTAAGCGTAACCATATCTGTGGTGATTGGTTTTTTGCGAAGACTTGTAGATTCCAGAAGTGTTAAATCGTCGTATATTTTCTTTACCCGTCTATAAATAAAACGTTCTACGCGATATTGTATAATGATAAAAGCGACCACATAAAAGAACAGACTAAACCCTAAGATATGTATTATGTTTACAGTAAAAAAAACATATAAATAAACAGTAAGTAATAAGGCGACTAACACAGCAGAAAAGAATGCGGTTTTAAACGCAAACTTGTATGTTTTCTTAATTGTTTTGGCCATTAATCTACAAACTTATACCCAACACCTTTTACTGTTTTAAAGCAGTCGTCTCCAATTTTTTCACGAAGTTTACGAATATGCACATCTATAGTACGGCCGCCAACAACAACTTCGTTACCCCATACTTTATCTAAAATTTCTTCACGTTTAAATACTTTTCCAGGCTTAGATGCTAATAGCGAAAGAAGTTCAAATTCTTTTCTTGGTAATACTATTTCTTCGTCTTTTAAAACAATTTTATATTCGTCTCTGTTAATAATAAGATCTCCTATTTTTACAATAGATTCGTTAACAGTTTCTTCTTTTAAACGTCTTAATAAAGCTTTAACCTTACTTACTAAAACCTTTGGTTTTACAGGTTTTGTAATATAATCGTCGGCACCAGCATCGAATCCAGCAACTTGAGAGTAGTCTTCTCCTCTAGCTGTTAAAAACGTAATGATTGTATCTTTTAATTCAGGAATATTTCTAATTTGTTCGCAAGCTTCAATACCATCCATTTCTGGCATCATGACATCCATAATGATAAGTTGTGGCTTTTCTTTTTTAGCTTTTTTTACAGCTTCAATTCCGTTTTCTGCTGTAACGACTTCGTAACCTTCAGAAGACAAATTATAACCTACAATTTCTAAGATATCCGGCTCGTCATCAACCAACAAAATTTTTATATTCATTTTTACTTTATTAAAATGTTATTTCAATCTTCAAAGGTAAAATATATAACATTCATTTATAGGAAACAATTCTTTTAATAACAATAACGTAACCTGAATCTTACACTGTAATAATCTGGAGCACGTAAAACTACAGTTTAATATTTTTAGGCATAGATTTTGATTCCGTTTTTTCGTATATTTACATAATATTTAGATTTTTATGGTAAAAAACTACTTACTTACTTTTTTATTTTTTTCTCTGTTTTTTATGATATCGCATGATATACAGGCACAGGCTGTAAACGCAGATACTACTCAAAACATAGAGGACCTTTCTATTTACCCTAATCCTGTAAGTAATGGTAAGTTATATATTGTAACTAAGAAGAACCTTACCAAAGACATTGAGATTTTTAATGTTTTAGGAAAATCTATTTTACAAACCACGCTTTTTGGTAAAGAAATGAATATCTCTAAATTAAATGCAGGGATTTACATTATCAAGATTAAAGAAAACAACATTTCTACAACTCGAAAACTTGTAGTACGATAAAATTACAGTTTTCACAAAATTGTATCGAAACCTATATTAAAAGCATTGCTATTGGCAATGCTTTTTTATTTTAACTATTTTTGCTCTTGTTTTCACTACATAAACTATGATGGATACTCAGGATATTTTTAATATTAAAACAGAAGCTCAATTTAATGAACAAGCATTAAATGTGTTTAAATTTCAGTTTAAGAATAACCGAACCTACAGGTCGTTTTGCGACTTGCTTTACATTCACCCTAGCGATATAAAACACTATAAAGACATTCCGTTTTTACCCATCGAATTTTTTAAAACCAGAGACATTTTAAGTTCTACAGAAGCCGTACAATGTACATTTTCTAGTAGCGGTACTACGGGAAGTGTGACTAGTAAACATTTAGTTACCGATACGTCTATTTACGAAGACAGTTTTAGAAAAGGATTTGCACAAGCTTACGGTGATATTAAAGATTATGTGGTTCTGGCCTTGTTGCCTTCTTATTTAGAACGCAATGGCTCCTCTTTAATTTATATGGTTAACGATATGATTAACCAATCTGAACACCCAGAAAGTGGCTTTTATTTGAATAATTTATCGGAATTAAAATCGAAGTTAATTGAATTAGACTCCAGCGGACAAAAGGTACTATTAATTGGGGTATCTTTTGCGTTGTTAGATTTAGTTGAAGCCCATCAGTTTCAATTAAAACATACCATTATTATGGAAACAGGAGGTATGAAAGGGCGACGAAAAGAACTGATTAGAACAGAATTACACGATATTTTAAAAGCTGGTTTTGGGGTTAATGACATCCATAGTGAATATGGCATGACAGAACTTTTAAGCCAAGGTTATTCTAAAGGTCATGGCGTGTTTAACTGTCCGCCATGGATGAAAATTTTAACACGAGATCCAGAAGATGCACTTACCATACAAACAGACGGTAAAACAGGAGGAATAAATGTAATTGATTTGGCAAATGTAAATTCTTGTGCCTTTATAGCGACTCAAGATTTAGGAAAAATTACGGGAGATAATGCTTTTGAAGTGATTGGCCGTTTTGACAACTCTGATATTCGAGGATGTAATTTAATGGCGCTTTAAGCTATTATTTTAGTCCTTAATACTTTAACACATTTTTCACAAAATAGCCTGAAAGTTTATTGAAATAACAACGACTATTATAATACTTCGGAGCTTTCGTAGTAAAGCGAAGATAGTTTTTAATGGTTAGTTGGTTTTTTGAAGCCGGATTATTTTATAATCCGGCTTCATTATTTTTAAACCACTTTTATAATATACGTATTACGCTTCCCTTTATTAATAATGATATAACTATCGTTTATTAAATCGTCTGCGCTAATTTTATAATCTTCTTTTACTTTTTCTTTATTTACCGAAACTGCATTTTCTTTTAGCGCACGTCTAGCTTCACTATTAGAGGCTAAGAAATTTGTTTTTGCAGCAAGTACAGCTATCATATCGATGTCTTCAAGATCGGCTTTTGCTATTTCTGCCATTGGCACACCTTCAAACACGTCTAAAAATGTTTTCTCGTCTAAGGTTTTAATATCCGCTTTAAATGATTTTGAGAATAAGATATTCGATGCTTTTTCAGCATTTTCAAACTCCTCTTTAGAGTGTACAAATGTGGTTAACTCTTCGGCTAATTTCTTTTGTAACAATCTTAAATGTGGTGTTTCCTTGTGCTCAGCAATTAAAGCTTCGATAGTCGCTTTATCTAAAAATGTAAATATTTTTATATACTTTTCAGCATCTTCATCCGTGGTATTCAACCAGAATTGGTAGAATTTGTAAACCGAAGTTTTATCGGCATCTAACCACACATTTCCGCCTTCACTTTTTCCAAATTTAGAACCGTCTGCTTTTGTAATTAACGGACACGTCATGGCGTATGCTTTGGCTTCTACACCAGGATTCATACGTCTTACCAATTCGGTTCCTGTTGTAATATTTCCCCATTGGTCGCTACCTCCCATTTGTAATAAACAGTTGTGGTGTTTATGTAAATGATAAAAATCGTAACCTTGAATTAATTGGTAAGTAAATTCTGTAAACGACATCCCGATGCTTCCTTCTTCCCCAGAAAAACGCTTCTTTACCGAGTCTTTCGCCATCATGTAGTTTACGGTAATACGTTTACCAACATCACGTGCAAAATCGATAAAAGAGAAATCTTTCATCCAGTCGTAATTATTTACAAGAACTGGCGCATTTTCAGCAGTTGAATCGAAATTTAAAAATCGAGATAATACACTTTTAATTCCCGCGACATTCTTTGCTAAAGCCTCTTCGTCTAACAAATTACGCTCGTCGCTTTTCCCTGAAGGATCACCAATCATTCCGGTTGCTCCACCTACTAAAGCCATAGGTTTATGACCCGCTTTTTCTAAATGAACCAAAATAATAATTGGGACTAAACTTCCAATATGTAAAGAATCTGAAGTAGGATCGAAGCCAATATAGGCTGTTGTCATTTCTTTATTTAATTGATCTTCGGTTCCAGGCATGATATCATGCACAAGACCTCTCCATGTTAATTCTTCAACAAAATTTCCAGTCATTAGTTCTAAATTTTAATAATCTCCTGCAAAGATAAAAATCGTGGTATAATTACCCCTATATTAAATAATTCTTTACCTTAGTTTTATGATTTTAGTTACAGGAGGCACAGGACTTGTTGGTTCACATCTACTTTACAGATTAGCAAGCAACAACGATAAAATAAGAGCAATTTACAGATCGGAGCAAAAACTTGATATTGTAAAAAAAGTCTTTTCCTATTATACAGATCAGGTAGATCCGCTTTTTAATCGCATTGAATGGGTACACGCCGACCTGCTAAACATTCCAGATTTAACCGAAGCTTTTAAAGGCATTACCCACGTGTATCACAGTGCCGCTTTGGTATCTTTCGAGCCTAACAAATACTATCTTTTAAAGCAGACCAACACTCTAGGCACAGCGAACATAGTAAATTTATGTTTATCGCATAACGTTAAAAAACTATGTTATGTAAGTTCTGTAGCAACTTTAGGTAAATCGTTAGGGAATGCTCCTATTACAGAAGACACCTTTTGGAATCCTGAAGAAGATAACAATGTGTATGCGATTACTAAATATGGCGCAGAAATGGAAGTTTGGCGTGGTACTCAGGAAGGATTAGATGCCGTTATTGTAAACCCTGGTGTTATTTTAGGAAGTGGCATTTGGGACCATGGCACAGGGCATTTATTTAACCGTGTATTTATGGGTTCTAAATACTACACCAATGGAGTTACAGGTTTTGTTGCTGTTATGGATGTAGTAGAGATCATGATTTTACTCATGAATTCTGAAATAAAAAATGAAAACTATATTTTGGTTTCAGAGCATTGGAGTTACAAACAATTTCTACAAAGTATGGCAACACATTTAGGGGTAAGTTTACCAAATAAAGAGGTACAACCTTGGCAAGCAGAACTCGCGTGGAGGTTAGATTGGTTACGCCACAAATTAACCGGACACGACCGATTTTTAAGTAAACAATTGGCACAAACAATAAATTCGAAGTCCGATTATAGCAACGAAAAAATCACCTCGCTATTACATTACAATTGGACGCCTATAGAAGCTTGTATACAGACCATCTCAAAACATTATAAAAGCGATAATTAATCCTTTTTTTTCGACGTACTTAAACTATCTAACACAGCCATTTGTTCTGCCCTTTCTTTTTTAAGCTTAAGGGAGTCTACGGGTTTTGAGACCGAATCTTTAATACTTTTCTTTACCTCTTCTACCTTTTCATTTTCAAGCGTATACTTGTCTTTTAGCTTTGTTAAGCTATCGTTCACAATTTGATAAATACCTTCATACTCTTTCATATAATAAGAATAATATTCACTACTCTTTACAAGCTGAAGACTATCAATATTGTATTTATCGTAGATGAGGGTTTCTAAAGAAATGTTATTTTTTTCCAACACATGCCTATCCACTCCTCTACTCGAAGTTAACAAACTCATATCTATAATAATATTCACCATCTTATCTTTAGGAATCAGATCTTCTGGTGGCTCTGGTTTATTAACTTGATGACAAGCAGTTACACTTACAAGTACAAAAAATAGTCCTATTAAACGGTTCATCGGTTAAAAGTTAAACGTTTTGCTGCTTTAACATCATTAAATTTAAAATTCTGATATACTAATTCACCATTTAAAAAGGTGTGCGTTATACGAGATTTAAAAGTTGTCCCTTCAAAAGGAGACCACTGACATTTATATAAAATATTTTCTTTGTTTACCGTCCATGGATTATTTAAATCGACTAAAACTAAATCGGCATAATACCCTACTTTTATAAATCCGCGTTTTTCAACTTGAAATAAAATGGCTGGATTATGACTCATTTTCTCCACCACTTTTTCTATTGAAATTTTACCACGATGATGCATTTCTAACATGGCAGGCAATGCATGTTGTACTAATGGACCTCCAGACGGTGCTTGGGTGTAAATATTTTGTTTTTCTTCTAACGTATGCGGTGCATGGTCGGTTGCGACAACATCTATACGTCCATCTAATAATGCTTTCCAAAGCTGATCTTGATCCTTTTCTGTTTTAACAGCAGGGTTCCATTTTATAAAGGTTCCCTTTTTCTCGTAATCGGCATCGGTAAACCATAAATGATGAATACAAACTTCGGCAGTAATTTTCTTATCCTTTAAAGGAATTTTGTTCGAAAACAGATGAGTTTCTTTTCCTGTAGATAGATGAAACACGTGTAAACGCGCCCCTGTTTTCTTTGCTAATTCTATTGCTTTAGAAGACGATAAATAACACGCTTCTTCACTTCTAATTTCTGGATGATATTTAACTGGAATATCATCGCCATATTTTTCTTTATATGCTTCTAAATTGGCACTAATAGTTGCTTCGTCTTCGCAATGCACGGCGATTAACATGTCTACCTTAGAAAATATCTCTTCTAAAACTTTTGGGTTATCTACCAACATATTTCCGGTAGACGATCCTAAGAATAGTTTTAAAGCGGCTACAGTTTTGGTATCTACTTTTAAAATTTCCTCTAAATTATCGTTTGTACCACCAAACATAAACGAATAATTGGCATAAGAAGTTTCGGCAGCAATTGCGAATTTCTCTTCCAGTTTCTCTATAGTTGTTGTTTGCGGTATAGTATTAGGCATTTCTATAAACGACGTAATACCTCCAGCAATTGCGGCTCTAGATTCGGTTTCTATATTTGCTTTTTCAGTGAGTCCAGGTTCTCTAAAATGGACTTGATCGTCTATTACACCAGGTAACACATATTTTCCTTCTGCATCAAAAACTTGTACATTAGAAGATTTTGCACTTATAGATTCTCCAACTTCTTTAATCAAATCGCCTTCAATTAAAATATCGCCTTCAAAAATACTACCTTCATTTACAATCTTAGCATTCTTAATTAGTACTTGTTTTGGTTGCATAATGTTACTGTCTTTAAAATATACTTTTCAATTTCATTGTAATTACTCCAAAAATGGCTTCTGAAATAATCCCTGAACTTAATTTAGATTCCCCTTTTGTCCTGTCGGTAAAAATAACAGGAACTTCTTCAATTTTAAACTTTTTAATGTACGCTTTAAATTTCATTTCAATTTGGAAGGCATACCCCACAAACTTAATTTTATCTAAATCTATAGTTTCTAACACCTCACGTTTATAACATACAAAACCTGCTGTGGTATCGTGAATATTCATTCCTGTAATTACCCGCACATATTTAGATGCCATATAAGACATTAATACCCGATTCATAGGCCAATTTACTACGTTCACGCCTTTTACATAGCGCGATCCGATAGATAAATCTGCACCTTCGTTAGTACAAGCGTTATATAAACGCACTAAATCTATTGGATTATGAGAAAAATCGGCATCCATTTCAAAGATAAATTGGTAGTTCTGTTTTAAACACCATTTAAATCCATGAATATAAGCGGTTCCTAAACCAGATTTGCCTTGCCTGATTTCTAAAAATAAACGCCCAGGAAACTCATGTTGTAATTCTTTTACTTTTTGAGCAGTTAAATCTGGCGAATTATCGTCGACAACCAGAACATCAAATTCCTTTTCTTGAGAAAACACAGCCCTGATTATGGCTTCGATATTTTCAATCTCGTTATATGTAGGGATAATGACTATAGAGTCTCTCACTTAAAATTGCTATTAAGTTTACAAATGTACATTATTTCACAATTTCTTTTTTTTAAATATTACTTAATAATTGAATGTGGCTACAATTATTTTAAATAATTTTGGCAGATGCTTCGAGAAGTTACATATAACGAAATGTTTACCATATTAATAATGGTTGGACTAATAGCTATCACTATTGCTAAAGTCGCATTTACAAACAGATTTAACGATTTTGCTGGTATTTTAACACGTTCAAAATATTTAAATATTTATTCTCGCGATCAAAAACTATTAGATTGGTTTGATGCCTTACTCTTTTTAAATTTTATTATTTCGACGGCCATTTTTATTTTTATTTGCTTTAAAGCTTTAAGTGATCAAATTAAAGTAGGGCCAGATATTCTGCCAAGATTTATTTTAGGTATTGGCGTGTTTTTAATTATAAAAGCACTTTTTGAACGTCTTGTGGCAAATCTTTTTAATATAGATGATATTATAGATAATTATATCTTCCAGAAAACGAGTTACAAAAACTTCTTCGGAATCTTACTTATCCCCGTTAATGCGTTTTTAATCTACGGTTTAACGCCTTCAAAAACAATTTTATATATTATTCTACCTATTTTATGGATGGTTCTTATGGTAAGTTTGGGCACATCATTAAAACGTTATCAAAAATTAATAAAACCGAACCTTTTTTATTTTATTTTGTATCTTTGCACTCTCGAAATCGCCCCCTATGTATTTTTGTACAAATTTGTTACACTTTACTAGAGGTCATCTTAATTAAAAGTGCATATGAAAGTGAAAACAATTTTAGTCTCTCAACCAGAACCTAAAATAGAAAATTCCCCATATTTTGATCTTCAAGAAAAGCAAAAAGTAAAAATTGATTTCCGTCCTTTTATTCATGTTGAAGGATTACCTGCAAAAGAAATTAGACAGCAAAAAGTAGACCTTAACAACTACACTGCCATTATTTTAACGAGCCGTAATGCGGTAGATCACTTTTTTAGAGTTGCTGAAGAAATGCGTTTTAAAGTTCCAGATTCTTTGAAATATTTCTGTCAATCTGAAGCAGTCGCATATTATCTTCAAAAATACGTGGTCTATAGAAAACGAAAAATTTACGTTGGGAAGCGTACTTTTTCAGAATTAACGCCTTTAATTAAAAAATATAAAGACGAAAAATTCTTACTTCCAGCTTCGGATAAATTGAAAAATGAAATCCCTGAAATCTTAAATGGTTTAAGCATTAACTGGAAAGAAGCTGTATTTTACAGAACGGTTATTAGTGACTTATCAGATTTAGCCGATGTATCTTACGATGTGTTAGTATTTTTCAGCCCATCAGGAATTGAATCTTTATTTCATAACTTCCCAGACTTTAAGCAAAACGATACAAGAATTGCTGTATTTGGAAACACTACGGTTAAAGCTGTTGAAGAAAAAGGGTTAAGAGTAGATATATCTGCACCAACACCAGAAACACCATCTATGACTATGGCTTTAGACAAATATATTGACAAAGCAAATAAAGGAAAGTAGATTGATTTAATATTATATATAAAAAGGCGATTCTGTTAAAGAATCGCCTTTTTTTGGTTTAATACCTATAGGTTTATATACATTTAAGGATTGTAACGTTGTGGGCCTCCTCGTCTTATTTCTTCGCTAGCTATACTCTCAAACTGTTCGAAATTTTTTCTAAATGCATTCGATAGTTTAAAAGCTGTTGTGTAGTAAGCCTCGTCGTCGTTCCAAGTTGCTCTCGGACTTAAAACCGATGTTGGTACTCCTGGACAAGTTCTTGGTTGCGCTACTCCAAACACAGAGTGAATATGGTAATCGTGGTGGTTATATAATCCCAAATCGCCGTTTAGCACTGCATTAATCATGGCACGCGTATATTTTAATTTCATTCGTGTACCAACGCCATAGACACCACCAGTCCAACCCGTGTTAATTAGCCAAACATTTACGCCAGCGTCTTTCATTTTCTTACTTAACATTTCTGCATATTTTGCAGGATGCAATGGCATAAATGGTGCTCCAAAACACGCCGAGAATGATGGTACAGGCTCTTTAACACCTGCTTCTGTACCAGCAACCTTTGCCGTATACCCAGATATAAAATGATACGCAGCTTGGGCTGGTGTTAATTTAGATATTGGAGGAATAACTCCAAAAGCATCTGCCGTTAAGAAAAATATATTCTTAGGGTTTTTACCAATAGAAGGTACTTGTATATTGTCTATAAAATTAATCGGGTAACTCACTCGCGTATTTTGAGTAATAGATGTATCCTCAAAATCTACATGCCCTTCTTTATCTAATATTACATTTTCAAGAATAGCACCTCTCTTAATCGCATTATAAATATCAGGTTCATTTTCTTTACATAAATTAATCACTTTTGCATAGCAACCACCTTCAAAATTAAAAACTGTATTCTCGTTGGTCCACCCGTGTTCATCGTCTCCAATTAATTTACGGTTCGGATCTGCAGAAAGCGTTGTTTTTCCCGTACCTGAAAGTCCGAAGAAAATAGCTGTATCGCCTTGTTCTCCAACATTTGCACTACAGTGCATTGGCAACGTTTTTTTAAAGACAGGAAGAATAAAGTTTAAGGCTGAAAAAATTCCTTTTTTAATTTCTCCAGTATATCCTGTTCCCCCTATTAATGCAATTTTTCTAGTAAAATCTAATATGGCAAAGTTGTGCTGGCGTGTACCATCTTCGTCTGGAACGGCCATAAATTTAGGCGCACAGACTATAGTCCACTCAGGTTCAAAATTCTCTAATTCTAATTCTGTTGGTCTTAAAAACATATTATGTGCAAACATATTGCTCCAAGGCAACTCTGTAATTACACGAATGTTTAACTTGTAATTTGGATCGGCGCAAGCATAGCTATCTCTAACAAATACTTCTTTTCCGGATAAATAGTTTACAACCTTGTCGTATAACGCTTTAAAATCTTCAGATTTAAAAGGAATATTCACATCGCCCCACCAAACCAGATCTTTAGTAATATCGTCTTTCACTATAAACCGATCTTTAGGAGATCGTCCAGTAAATTCGCCTGTATTAACCGCTAAGGCTCCAGAAGAAGATTCTACACCTAAGCCCCTTTCAATAGTTAAATCATGTAATTCGTCTGAGGATAATTGATACTGTACTTCAGCATTTTTGATTCCGTAAGATTCTAACGAAATCGATTTCGTAATTTGAATGTTATCTGCCATAATAATACTAATTTTGCTGTACAAATATGTAAATTTTATTTTAGAACCCTATCAAAAAATTTACATATTTACACAAATTAACTTGAGTTAAATATTATATTCTTAATTATCACCACTTTTAAGTCCTAAAAATGACAATATCATAATTACCCAGCCTACAATCATTAACAATCCTCCTATTGGAGTTATCCAGCCAATGCTTTTAAAATTGAATCCTGTAAGGTCATTGGTGGCTAAACCGTAAATTGATCCAGAAAACAAAATAACACCTGCCAAAACGAGATAAAAAATCACCGCCTTTTTAGCACTCGGAATTAAAGTTGTACTTCCCACAAATAACAGGAATAAAGCGTGATACATCTGGTAACGTACTCCTGTTTCGAAAGTTTGTATAGATTCTGCCGAAATTAAAGGCTTCAATCCATGTGCTGCGAAAGCACCAATAACCACACTTAACAGTCCGAGAACACCTCCAGTAATCACAATTTTTTTATTCATATAAATCCAATTTTAGAAGAATCCGCACTTACTATTTAGTACATTTATAGATCATATCACTTTTTGCTTATTATAAAACTAGTAAACTCAAACCGTTATGCGACATATTCTAATTATTGGTTCAGGCAAATCGACATCTTATTTAATCTGGTATTTATTAGACAAATCTGAAGCCGAAAACATCCATTTAACAATTGCTGATATTACTATAGATTATGCTAAAAAACGAACTAAAAACCATGCTAATGTTTCTACTATAAAGTTCGACATTTTTGACGACATTACCCGTAAAAAACTGATTAAAAATGCAGATATTATTATCTCCATGCTCCCTGCAAGATTCCACATTAAAGTCGCAAAAGATTGCCTGAAATTTGGTAAAAACTTAATTACAGCATCCTACATTAGCGACGAACTTCAAGCACTAAATGACGCTGTAACTGAAAAGGGACTAATCTTTATGAATGAAATTGGAGTAGACCCTGGTATTGACCACATGAGTGCCATGCAGGTTATAAATCGTATTCGCTCTAAAGGTGGAAAAATGATACTATTTGAATCGTTTACAGGTGGTTTAGTAGCCCCGGAACACGACACCAACTTATGGAATTACAAATTCACTTGGAATCCTAGAAATGTTGTGGTCTCTGGTCAGGGAGGAACAGCAAAATTTCTGCAAGAAAACACCTATAAATACATTCCATATCATCGCTTATTTAGACGCACAGAATTTTTAGAAATAGATGGTTATGGGCAATTTGAGGCTTATGCCAATCGCGATTCCTTAAAATACCAAAGTGTTTATGGTCTGGATAATATAAAAACGTTATATCGGGGCACCATGCGACGCGTTGGCTTTAGTCGAGCATGGAATATGTTCGTGCAATTGGGAATGACAGACGACAGTTATATTATGGAAGACAGCGAACACTTAAGCTATCGCGACTTTGTAAATGCATTTTTACCATATAGCCCCTCAGATTCGGTTGAAATAAAATTTAGACATCAATTAAAAATTGACCAAGATGATGTGGTTTGGAACAAATTTTTAGAATTAGACCTCTTTAATCCGCATAAAAAAGCGAACCTGAAACAAGCCTCTCCTGCGCAGATATTACAACACATCTTAACACAGTCTTGGACATTAAACAAAGCCGACAAAGACATGATTGTGATGTATCATAAATTCGGATACGAATTAAACGGTAAAAATCATCAAATAGATGCGACTATGGTTACAAAAGGAGAGGATCAAGTTTACACAGCCATGGCAAAAACCGTAGGACTGCCTGTAGCCATTGCCACCTTAGCCATTTTAAATAAACAAATCACTACTGCAGGTGTGCAACGTCCTATTACAAAAGAAGTCTACACTCCTATTTTAAAAGAATTAGAAAACTTCGATATAAAGTTCACTGAGAAAGAAGTACCTTACCTAGGTTACAATCCCTTAACTTTATAAACAATAAGCTTCCG
Organism: Formosa sp. F44; assembly: GCF_056238645.1. The sequence goes on along the minus strand of NZ_JBWDLJ010000002.1, from coordinate 534,243 downwards.
GATTAAAACCCTTTTACTACTTTTATATGCAATTATAGAACATAAACCATTATGAAAGTTAGTAACCAGAATATTGAAATTGACGGAATTGATAAAGAAATTCTTCGTGCTTTAATGCAAGATGCGAGAACACCCATTTTAGAAATTGCAAGAGGTGTAGGTATTTCTGGAGCGGCCATCCATCAGCGTTTACGTAAACTAGAAAAAAGCGGACTTATTTCTGGCTCTAAATTTACTATAAACCCAAAGATTTTAGGATACACAACCATGGCTTTCATTGGTATTTACTTAGATAAAGCCATGAGCAATCCAGAAGCAGTGAAACAACTAAGAAAAATCCCTGAAGTTATCGAATGCCATTATACAACAGGAAACTGGAGTATTTTTATTAAAATTCTCTGTCGTGATAACGAACATTTAATGCAACTCTTAAACAAGGACATTCAATCTATTTCCGGTGTTTCAAGAACAGAAACTTTTATTTCCCTACAACAACAAATAGACAGACAAATTCCGATATAACAAAATTGGCTTTGATTTGAGTTAATTTTATATGTAATTCCATTAATCGCTTTAGTGCTGATGTTATAATTTCGTCGTAAACAATTAAAAATCAACATCATGAAATTACACAAAACACTATTAATTGCTATGTGCGTTATAGGTCTTGCATCTTGCGAGAATAAAAAGAAGGACAATAATTCTATGTCTAACCCAACGCACACTCCCGACAAAGAAAGCGTTATAGAAAATGCTGAAAACGCGAAAGATGCATCTACCGATAATGCCATTCAGATACAGGTGACTATGGAAGCAAAAAGCGATAGTAAAGTATCGGGAAATATCGTTTTTACACAAGTAGATGATACTGTAAAAATGTTAGGTGAATTAGAAGGCTTAAAACCAAACACAGAACACGCCATCCATTTACACGAAACTGCAGATTGCTCGGCTCACGATGCTAAATCTTCTGGCGGACATTGGAATCCAACCGATTCTAAACATGGAAAATGGGGTGATGCAGAAGGTTACCACCGTGGAGATATAGGTAATTTTACAACCGATGAAAATGGAAATGCGACTGTAACTTTTGAAACTGATCAATGGTGTTTAAATTGCGAAGACGAAACTAAGACCATTGTAGGTCGCGGAATTATTATCCATGAAGGTACAGACGACTTTACCACACAACCTACAGGAGATGCTGGAAAACGTATTGCTTGTGGTGCCATTAATAGATAATACTATCTATTAATTAAACATCATTTTAATACATTAAAAAAGGGTCTGATTTTATAAAATCTGACCCTTTTTTTATATTTAAATTTGTTCTTAGTTTCTATTTCCTAAAATTTGTAAAGCCCAATACAATAATGAAGCTAAGGCACCAATGGCAGCCACTAAATAGGTTCTTGCAGCCCATTTTAAAGCATCTTCAGCACCATCGTATTCATTAGGCGCTAACATGTTCTTATTTTTTAACCAAGCTAACGCACGGTTACTCGCATCGTATTCTACTGGTAAAGTTATAAAACTAAACAGCGTGGCCATTCCCATCATTAATAAACCTAAAACGGAAACCCAGAATCCCAAACCGGCTCCAGCAGCAGCTCCTAACATTAAACCTCCAATAACTAACCATTGCGACATTTTAGACGATACACTAACCACAGGCACTAACTGCGAACGTAAGGTTAACCAACTATACGTTTGTGCGTGTTGCACTGCGTGTCCGCATTCGTGAGCAGCCACGGCCGCAGCCGCTGCATTAGCCTCCATATATACCGATTCACTTAAGTTTACCGTTTTATTTCTCGGATCGTAGTGATCGGTTAATCGCCCTGGAGTAGATAACACCTTTACATCGCGAATACCGTTATCGGATAGCATTTTTTCTGCAATCTCCTTTCCCGTCATTCCATTACGTAAATGCACTTTAGAATAGGTCTTAAATTTAGACTTAAGCTTGTTACTAACCAACCAGCTCACTAAAGCAATGGCACCAATAAGTATATAATAATTGAACATCTTCTTAATTTTTAAAAAGTTAAATTTAATATATTATATCAAATAATGCGCCAAATACATATTAAGAAATTTTGTCAGCTATTAAACCTGTTTCACTCCCCAGTCAAAAGCATCGTTTATTTCGTTATAAACAATCTCTCCACCAACAATGTTTAATCCTTTTTGAAGCGCTGTATCCTCAGCACAAGCCTCGGCCCAACCTTTATTTGCTAGTTTTAAAACATACGGCAAAGTAACATTTGTTAACGCTAAAGTAGATGTATAAGGTACTGCTCCTGGCATATTAGCAACACAATAGTGTACAATATCATCAATAATAAACGTAGGGTTTTCATGCGTAGTGGCTTTAGTAGTCTCTATACATCCACCTTGATCTACGGCTACATCTACCAATACCGTTCCCGGACGCATTAATTTTAGCATATCTCGGGTGATTAATTTTGGAGCTTTCCCTCCTTTTAATAAAACACCTCCAATAATTAAATCGTGCGTTTGTATATGTTTTCTAATATTATAAACACTAGAATATTCTGTAACAACGTGGCTAGGCATAATATCATTCACATAACGTAAACGTTTCATATTCACATCCATAATGGTAACATGTGCACCTAAACCTGCAGCCATTTTTGCTGCTTGTACTCCAACAACACCTGCCCCTAAAATCAATACTTTTCCTGGAGAAACTCCCGGAACTCCACCTAAAAGAATCCCTCTACCTTTAATAGGTTTTTCTAAATATTTTGCACCTTGCTGTATGGCCATTCTACCAGCAACCTCAGACATTGGTGTTAATAAAGGTAAGGTTCCATCATCATCTTCTACGGTTTCGTAGGCAATACAAACCGCATTGCTTTTTAACATCGCTAAGGTTAATGCTTCGCTAGATGCAAAATGAAAATAAGTAAACACAATCTGTTGTGGCTGAATTAAAGCATATTCTTCCTCTATGGGTTCCTTTACTTTTACAATCATATCGCTAGATTTGTAAACCTCTTGAATGGTCTCCAAAATGATAGCACCAACCTCTTGATAGATGTCATCAAAAAACCCACTGCCTTCCCCAGCTGTAGATTGCACATAAACCGTGTGCCCTAGATTAACCAATTCGTAAACTCCGGCTGGCGTCATACCAACACGATTTTCATTATTCTTAATTTCTTTTGGAATACCTATTTTCATGATAATATATTTTATCAGTCAAATTTCGTATTTTTTAACGACACCCCGTAAAAAAATAGGGGTCAGGTAGCAAAAATTACACTTTCACTACACTAACCCCTTAAAAAATATAGGCTATAGAAATTTAATTCAATTTCTATACCACTTTCACAATTTTACAACTGTTTTTATCCTACAATGTTAATAATCTTTCCTGGTACAACAATTACCTTTTTAGGTGTGCGTCCTTGTAATTGCTCTTGGGTTTTTTCGTGAGCCATAACTATCTCCTCGATTTCATCCTTTTTTAAGTCTAGAGACAATTCTAAAGTAAAACGTGTTTTTCCGTTGAAAGAAATTGGATACACTTTACTGCTCTCTACTAAATGACTCCCGTCAAATTCTGGGAACGGTGCTTCAGAAATAGATTCCGTATTTCCTAACTTGCTCCATAATTCTTCTGCAATATGCGGTGCATAAGGCGACAACAAAACTAAGAACGGTTCTAATACCGCTTTACTCTCACATTTTTGTGCGTTGAATTCGTTTACAGCAATCATAAAGGTAGATACCGAAGTATTAAAAGAGAAATTCTCGATGTCTTCTTGTACCTTTTTAATGGTTTTATGAAGCGTTTTTAAATTGTCTTTTGTTGGTTCTGCATCGGTAACTCCAAATCCTCGTTTAACAGCTTTAAAAGCTGAATATTCTCCTTCCTTATTTGGGTCATGAAGATAGTGCTCTGGATTATCGTTATTAAGATCTTCCCCTTGATGATATAATTTCCATAATTTTTTAAGAAAACCATGTACTCCTGTAATTCCTGCTGTATTCCACGGTTTCGCCTGCTCTAACGGCCCTAAGAACATTTCGTATAAACGCAAACTGTCTGCACCGTATTCTGCACAAATCTGATCTGGATTAACGACGTTGTATTTAGATTTCGACATTTTTTCGACCTCACGACCTACTTTATACACACCATCTTCTAAAATAAATTCGGCATCTTTAAAATCTTCTCCAAACTCGCCATCAGTTTTTAATCCTTCAATATCTAATTCATCTGAAGCATTTACATACTGAACTTTTACGTGAATAGGCGTCACCTTTTTACCTTCAATCAAACCATGAGAAAGATAAGTATATGTTCCTTCTTCACGATACACAAAAGCACTAGTTCCCAAAATCATGCCTTGGTTAATCAGCTTTTTAAAAGGCTCTTCAATATTTACAAATCCGCGGTCTTTTAGGAATTTCACCCAAAAACGAGAATATAATAAATGGCCTGTTGCATGTTCGCTACCACCAATATATAAATCGACACTTTCCCAATAGTTAAGCGCATCTTCGCTAGCAAAGGCATCGCCTCGTTTTGAAGCCTCTTCCATATAACGGAAGAAATACCAAGAGCTTCCCGCCCAACCTGGCATAGTGTTTAACTCTAATGGAAATACAGTGGTATGGTTTATCTTTTCGTTGCTAACAACGGTATGTGTTTCTGTACACCAAGCCCAAACATCGGCACGACCTAAAGGTGGCTCTCCGGTTTCGGTTGGTAAATATTTTTCTACTTCTGGCAAACGAATTGGTAAATGTTCAGTTGCAATCATTTGTGGTTTTCCATTTACGTAATACACCGGAAATGGTTCTCCCCAATACCGCTGACGACTAAATACGGCATCGCGTAAACGGTAGTTTGTTTTTCCTTCACCTTGTCCGATTGCTTCCAAGGCTTCAATGGCTTTTGGAGTCGCTTCTTTATAAGACAAACCGTTTAAGAAGTCGCTATTTGTAAGTTTAGTATTTCCTTTTTCAGCGAACGCTTCTTCAGAAATATCTACACCTTCAAAAATATTTGGGATAGCAATATCAAAGTGTTTTGCGAAATCGTAATCGCGTTGGTCACCACAAGGCACCGCCATAACAGCTCCTGTTCCATAGCTTGCCAATACGTAATCTCCAATCCAAATCGCAACAGGTTCCTTAGTAAAAGGATGCTCTGCATACGCTCCCGTGAACACACCAGAAATGGTTTTTACATCGGCCATACGCTCACGTTCACTACGTTTTGCCGTTTTCTCGATATACGCTTCAACGTCTCCTTTTTGAGCATCAGTAGTAATTTTCGATACTAATTCGTGTTCCGGTGCAAGGGTCATGAAACTTACTCCGAAAATAGTATCAGGACGAGTAGTAAATACATCAATTTTATCGTCGTGCCCTTTTACATTAAACGTTACCGAAGCACCAACAGATTTTCCAATCCAGTTACGCTGACTTTCTTTCAACGAATCCGTCCAGTCGATATCATTTAAACCCTGAAGCAAACGCTCTGCATAAGCAGAAATACGCATACTCCATTGTGTCATTTTCTTTCTAATTACTGGATAGCCACCGCGTTCGGATACGCCGTTAACAATCTCGTCGTTTGCTAAAACAGTTCCTAATTCTGGACACCAGTTTACTTCGGTTTCAGCCAAATACGTTAAACGGTATTGTAATAAAACAGCTTGTTTTTGTTCTATAGAAAATCCGTTCCATTCCTCAGCAGTAAACGGTACGATATTATCGTCGCAAACCGCATTTACAGATGCGTTTCCTTCTTTAGAAAACACGGCTTCTAAAGTTGAAATATCTTCAGCTTTAGCGGTATCGTTATTAAACCAAGAATTAAACAATTGCACAAAAATCCATTGTGTCCATTTATAATATTCCGGATTCGACGTACGCACTTCACGAGACCAGTCGAAAGAAAATCCGATTTGGTCTAATTGACGACGGTAGGTGGCGATATTTGTTTCGGTAGTAATAGCAGGATGCTGACCCGTTTGAATCGCATATTGTTCTGCCGGCAAACCAAAACTATCGTATCCTTGCGGATGCAACACATTAAATCCTTTATGGCGCTTGTAACGTGCATAAATATCTGAAGCAATATATCCTAACGGATGCCCAACGTGTAATCCTGCTCCAGACGGATAAGGAAACATATCGAGTATGTAGTATTTAGGTTTTTCAGATTGATTTTTGGCCTCGAACGTTTTGTGTTCTGCCCAATATTTTTGCCACTTGGCTTCTATGTCGTTAAAATGGTATTGCATATTGTCGTATTCCGCTTAATAAAGGCGCAAATTTAAGGTTATTATAACAATGTTGAAAGTTTAAACGTTGTTATCCTAAAGGAAATAGATTTCTTTTATATTTTTACAAACAAATTTACGCCTTATATGAGCTCATCTTTTGAAAGTTATCAAAAACGCCGATTAATATCGTCTTATTTCTCTGTGGTCTTGAGTATTGCTTTAGTATTATTCTTACTTGGTTTACTAGGCATGCTCGTGCTTAACACCAAGAAAGTTGCCGACCATTTTAAAGAACAAGTGGTGGTTACTATCTATTTAAAAGATTCGGCAAAAGAAGTTGAAACCAAACAACTTGAAAAAAGCTTATCGATGGCCGAATACGTAAAGACAACCGAGTATGTTTCTAAGGAACAAGCAGCCGAATTTATGAAGGCTGAAAACGGTGAAGATTTCATGAATTTCTTAGGTTTTAATCCGCTTCAAAATTCTATCGATGTGCATTTAAAAGCAGACTTTGTAACGTCTGAACATTTAAAAACCATATCTGACGAAGCTTTAGCAAAAACGTTTGTGGAAGAAGTGCGTTACGACAACGATTTGGTAAACCTTATGAACGAAAACGTAAAGCGCATTAGCTTCTGGATTTTAGTCATTAGCGGTATATTTACATTAATAGCCGTGCTACTTATAAATAGCTCAATCCGACTTTCTGTATACTCTAAACGATTCACGATAAAAACCATGCAAATGGTAGGCGCAACCAAGCATTTTATTAGAAGACCTTTTGTTTGGAAAAGTGTAAAATTAGGTATTATTGGTGCTATTATAGCTTTAATTGGAATGGCTATTGTATTCTATTATTTAAATGAAACATTCCCGGATTTACAATTATTAAACAATCCGATTTTAGTTGGAGGCCTATTTGTAACCATCTTTATTTTAGGAATATTAATCACCTGGATTAGTACGTTTATTGCCACGCAACGCTTCCTAAATTTAAAAACCGACCAATTATACTATTAACATTATGATGAAATCTATTTGCTTATCACTGCTTTTTTTGTGCGTAATTAGCTGTAAAAAAGAGGTTAAAAACTTACCTGAAGATTTTGATTTTGGTGATACAAAAGACAACACATATACTAATGCTTATTTTGGATTGACTTTTAATTATCCTGAAGCATGGTATCAGCAATCTAAACACGACATTAAAGCGATTACCGATAAAGGTGAAAAGTATTTAGCACGCGAAAACACCAAAATGGGGTCTATTTTAAAGGCTTCACAAATTAATACGGCCTATTTATTTTCACTTTTTAAATATCCGGTAAAAGAACCTCAAGGCTACAATGCGTCTTTAAGTGTGATTGCAGAAAATGTAGGTGGAAACCCTAAAATTACTCGTGGTCGCGATTATTTGTTTAATTCTAGAGAGTTACTAAAAGAAACGCCTGCTGGTTTTGAATTTGAAGAAGACTTTGACACTAAAACATTAGGAGGTAAAACTTTTGATGTAATGCGTGCAAAAGCAACTTTTGGTGGCTATCCAGTGAACCAAGAATTTTACAGCATCGTGCGTTATGGCTTCAGCTTATCGTTTATATTATCGTACACCAACGAAGAAGAAAAAGCAGTGCTACACGAGATTATAGACTCGATAGACTTAGAGTAATTTTAAGTAAGCTTTAAGGATTCTTTTTAAATAAAACCGTTAATTTGCAGTGCTTTCAAAGCTAATGCATTATTAAAATAAACATGGGAGAACAAAAAAACAAAGACCTAAGTAAAGGGGAGTTTATCTTCGGAAAAAAAAATTATAAGTTTATGCTTATCGGACTTGGCGTAATTGCGTTAGGTTTTATATTAATGTCTGGAGGCGGTAGTGACGACCCGAATGTATTTAGTCCAGATATTTTTAGTTTCAGAAGAATTCGATTGGCTCCAACCTTAGTTTTAATAGGATTTGGAATTCAGATTTATGCTATACTTTTAAATCCGAATAAAAAATAATGGAAACTATTGATGCTATTATCCTCGGGGCAATCCAAGGACTTACAGAATTTTTACCTGTATCGTCTAGTGGCCATTTAGAAATAGGAAAAGCCATTTTAGGCGACCATTCTGTACCCGAAGAAAGCTTACTTTTTACTGTAGTGCTTCACTTTGCAACCGCATTAAGTACCATTGTTATTTTTAGAAAAGATATCTTAGACCTTATAAAAGGGGCCTTAAAATTCGAGTGGAATGAAGATTTACAATTTGTTTCTAAAATTGTTTTATCTATGATTCCCGCCGTTTTTGTTGGTTTATTTTTCGAAGAACAATTAGAATCACTCTTTGGAGGAAACCTACTGTTGGTAGGCGCTATGCTTATTGTAACAGCTGTTTTGCTATTCCTTGCAGATAAAGCAAAAGACACAGGAAAACCGGTAACGTTTAAAAATGCATTTATTATAGGAGTTTCTCAAGCCATTGCCATGTTGCCCGGAATTTCAAGATCTGGAGCCACAATTTCGACTTCGGTTTTACTTGGAAATGATAAAACTAAAGCGGCTCGTTTTTCATTTTTAATGGTTGTTCCTTTAATTTTCGGAAAAATAGCTAAAGACATTTTAGGAGGCGAATTAAATTTCGACAGCACAAACATCACAGCGCTTTCTGCTGGATTTATTACGGCTTTTATTTGTGGTCTTTTCGCTTGTACTTGGATGATTTCTTTAGTTAAAAAAAGTAAGCTATCTTATTTCGCTATTTATTGTGCCATTGTTGGTTGTGTTGCCATTGGTTATACCGTTTTAAATTAATATGAAGACATTAGACGATTACCAAGCTGGACAAGTCCTATTAATAGACAAACCTTTACATTGGACTTCTTTTCAGGCCGTAAACAAACTGCGTTGGGAAATCCGACAAGCCTTTAATATAAAGAAAATAAAAGTGGGTCATGCCGGAACGCTCGATCCTTTAGCTACTGGCCTTTTAGTGATTTGCACGGGTAAAATGACCAAGCAAATAGACACCTTCCAGGGGCAAATTAAAGAATATACAGGAACCATAGTTTTAGGAGGTACTACACCGTCTTTCGATTTAGAAACCGAAATTAATGAAACATATCCTACAGCTCATATTACCCCGGAATTAATCCACGAAACCACCAAACAGTTTATTGGAGACATTGAACAATATCCACCGGTGTTTTCGGCTATAAAAAAAGATGGTAAGCGCTTGTATGAATTTGCTCGCGCTGGTGAAGACGTTGAAATAAAACCAAGAACCATCCATATTGCGGCATTTGAAATCACTAGCATTATTGAAAATAACGTCGAATTTAGAGTTGTTTGCAGTAAAGGAACTTACATACGCTCTTTAGCAAACGATTTTGGTAAGGCTTTAGGTTCTGGAGGACACTTATCTGTTTTACGTCGTACTAAAATTGGCGATTTTAATGTTGATAATGCATTAAGTCCTGAACAGTTTATAGAGCAATTAAAAGGCTAAACCTTCGGGAAACTCGTATATTAGTTTTGATTTCACCCCAAAAATTGCACTTTTTTGAAATTAATCGATAAACATAAAGCAGCACTAATTACAGCTCTTATTGCGGGAATTGTATTGCTTACCATGTTTAATATGCATTTAACGCAACACGACACTTTAATTTCCGAAACCTATTACACCATGCCATCTGAAGAAGAAACAGCCAAGGCATTGGAACAAAAACAACTTGAGGAGCAAGCCTTACAAGCTAAGGCAGAAACCAACAAAGGTTTTAATGCCTCGCAAGATAACAAGCATTTTGCAAAGGCTTACACGCCTATAGCACCTCCCAAAGAATACGATAAGTCTAGATTTACACAGACAGAAGATCTTACAGAAACTCAAGAGCCAACAGAGGAAACCAACTCAGCTTCTGAATCGAGCAGTATAGATGCAGACGAAATATCGTCTTTTAATAGCGTAAATAGCATTTTAAACGCGACCGCTCGAAATAAGAGTAAAGCAAACGCGTCGAACGGAAATAGTACTAGTGGTAAAATAGCGATAAATACGTCTGTAAATAAAAATAGTAGTATGCATTATTCTCTTAAAGACAGAACACATGTGTATTTACCAACGCCTATTTATTTATGTGAAGCTAGCGGTAAAGTGGTTATAAATATTACTGTAAATACTACGGGAGATGTTGTAGATACCTATGTAAATACATCCTCGACGACTAAAAACGAGTGCTTAATTGACAGTGCTTTGGAGTACGCCAAAAAAGCACGTTTTAGTACAGATGCCTCGAAACCGTCACAGATTGGCTCGATTACATTTTATTTTGAAGGCAAAAATTAAACCCCTAATAATTCTAATAAATCGGAAATGGTACTTTGACCTTTATCTAGGTTATACCATGTTTGTAAAGATTCCTTAAATTCTGGAGTTAACACACCATGTTCGGCTTTATATTCGGCTACAAATTTTGTGGCCACAGTTGGTCTTGGTCCAAAGGTATTAACTACTTCGCCAGTTGTATTGTCTATCATAATTAACTTCGGAATAGATTTTCCACCGTTTGTTAAAAACATAGCCATTAAGTCGTCATTAGTATCTCGAAGCACAACTTGTAAGTCTATATTTTCGTTTAATGTTGCAACCTTATTCATTATAGGTAAAACGTGAGCGGCGTCTCCACACCAGCTTTCGGCAATAACCAACCACGTAATATCACCCTTAAAATTTTGTATCGCTTCTGTAGCTTGCTCAGACACTTTAAGTGTTTTGTCCCAACGTTTCATACGGCTTTCATTCACCTTTGTATATCCTACCAAAGCTTCGGTTTGCTCGATACCTGTTGTTCCTCCTGATTTAGATAAATCTTTTACTAAAATTCTAAAATCCTGATAAGACATGGCGTTATCTAAACCTTTTCTAACGACCTCATTTTTAACTATACTGCGTGTAACTTCCATAAAATTCTTTGTTTTACCCTACAAATTTAATTTATAAATATCTTTTTTAAGGTAACTGTTGTTACATTAGTAGCTATTAATTAAAAACCTTACAAGATGGAAAAGCACAGATGCGGCTGGTGTAAAAATGATGATTTATATGAAGCCTATCACGACCAAGAATGGGGCGTTCCAGTAAAAGATGATGCCACACTCTTCGAATTTTTAATTCTTGAAACGTTTCAAGCGGGTTTAAGTTGGATTACAATTCTTAGAAAACGAGAACATTTTAGAAAGGCATTCGATAATTTCGATTATAAAAAAATAGCTAAATACTCACAAACTAAAATGGACGATTTGGCTCAAGATGCTGGAATTGTTAGAAATAAACTCAAAATAAAAGCCACGGTTACTAATGCGCAGGCCTTTATTAAAATTCAAGAAGAATTTGGAAGTTTTAGTACCTACATTTGGAGTTTTGTAGATGGCACTCCGATTAAAAATAAAGTTAAACATTATAAAGAAGCTCCTGCAAACACGCCTTTAAGTGATGCTTTAAGTAAGGATTTAAAGAAACGAGGTTTTAAATTTGTAGGCTCTACTGTTGTATATGCACATATGCAAGCTACAGGAATGGTTAACGACCACGAAGTAAATTGTTTTCGTTACAATGAAGTTTAAGTATGGTTACAAATATTTTAAATACGCCTCTCTAGAAATTGAACACCCCCCGAGACTTTCTAAATGGTGGGTGTGGATTTGGCAATCAATAATCTTATAATTGGTATTTTGCACAAAGGTTATAAATGCCGCTTTACTAGCGTTACTCACTTTAGAAAACATACTTTCGCCACAAAACACATCGTTACCTAAATCTAGGCCATAAAACCCACCAACGAGCTCTTCATTTTCCCAAACTTCAATAGACTTTGCAAATCCCATAAGATGCAATTCTATATAGGCCTCGGTCATGTTTTTTGTAATCCATGTACCCGTCTGCCCGTTACGTTTAATATGTGCACATGCTTCTATTACCTCCGGAAAAGCCTGATTTATAGTCACCGTAAAATTACAGTTTCGAAGCACCTGCTTCATACTTTTAGAAATTTTCAATTCTTCTGGAAACAATACAAAACGCGGATCTGGACACCACCAAAGTATGGCATTATCGTCTTCAAACCACGGAAAAATACCACGTTTATAGGCTAGTAACAAACGCTTTGGAGACAAATCGCCACCCACAGCAACAATTCCCTCTCGGGTTGCGTACTTGACATCCGGAAACTCTATTTTAGAATTTAAAAATTTCATTCTTCTAATTTAAAAAAAGAATTGATATAAAATAAAAAAACCCCAATATCGTAAGATATTGAGGTTAATCACACTTTGAATTAGTCATAGTATACCTTTACTAGAAAGGTAAATCGTCGTGGTCATCTTCTTTTAAACTAGAAGCTGGCTCGAAAGCATCTGCTGGAGGTCCTTGAGGCACTGCACCTGAAGCACTATCTTGTACCGCTTCAATTCTCCATCCTTGAATTGAGTTAAAATACTTAGTTTCTCCTTGTGGATTCACCCAGTCTCTTCCTCTTAAATTAATACTCACTTTTACGTTTTGTCCTACTTGGTAACTGTTTAGTAAATCTGTTTTATCTTGAACAAATTCTACTAATATATGTTGAGGATATTGTTCTTCTGTTGTAACTACCAACTCTCTTTTTCTGAACCCGTTACTCCCGAAGGTTTGGGTTTCTCCTATCATTTTTACTTTTCCTTGTACTTCCATTACATTAAATTTCTATTAAAAAAACTCTCTTTATATTCATCCTTTAAATACATACACCTTTCCGTTTAAACCTTTACTCCTTAAATTATTTGGTAAAACGGTGTATCTATTTATCCTCGCCATTTTCATATTCAGTACAATTTTTACGGCATCTAATGTACTAAGTCGTAATTTACAATATTTATTACAACCACATTAAATATTTTACTTTAACGCCGTATGTTTTTCTGAATTAATTAGAATATGACTATCTAGTAAACCGCCAAAAATAATAGATTTAACCAGATTTATAAAAAACTAAACTCATGAGACTTCCTAATTACGCTTACTCGTTATTAGCGACTAAAACAAGCTAACCCTTGCACTCATAATTAGTTATCCTTAAACCACGTCTGTTTAATTCTTTAATACGGCACAAAGGTAACTATTCTATCAATTAACAAAAAATGATTTGAACACTTGATAGCACAATATTATTAACAGATTTGCATTATATTACCACTAAAACTAGTTTTCATGCTTTTTACCAAACATAAAAACCTCATCCGTTGGATATTTATCGGATTCTCGTTTGTAATTATTGCGCTTATTTTATGGAATACATATATGTTTTTTCAAAGTTTTAAAGCTGAAGAACGTATAAAGATGGAAAATTGGTCGGCCGCACAACGGGATTTAATTAAGAGCAGTAATCTAGACGGTGATATTGGAGAATTACCACTTCAGATTTTACAAAGTAATACCACAACACCTATGATTATGGTAGATCTAAATGGTAATATTGAACACAATAATTTAGATGAACAAAACGCCAAAGATACCGCTTACGTTAAAGATCTTATTTTAGAATTTGAGCAGGAAAATCAACCGATTGAAATTATTTACGACGGCAAAGTTTTAAATACCTTATACTACGGAAATTCGCCACTTTTAAACAAACTAAAATATTACCCCATTGCTTTTGTACTTATCCTTGTGCTTTTTGCAGGATTAGTCTATAATTTTTACCGCAGTACTAAAATTGCGACACAGAACAAATTATGGTCTGGAATGGCTAAAGAAACAGCCCATCAGATAGGTACGCCATTATCATCTTTAATTGGTTGGACTGAAATATTAAAGATGGAAGAAGTGAATCCTGAATATATAGCAGAGATTGAAAAAGATATTAATAGACTAGAAACTATTACAGAGCGTTTCAGTAAAATAGGGTCTGTACCTACTCTAACTAAAACCGATATTGTAAAAGAAACTTTAGAATCTTACGACTATTTAAAATCACGCTCTTCAAAACTAATTGCATTTAGTATTGATGTACCAAACCATGAAATTCCGGTGCAATTAAATGCACAGTTATATAGTTGGACTATAGAAAATCTAGTTAAAAATGCTATAGATGCCATGAAAGGTAAGGGCAAGCTGTCGGTGCAGATAATAGCATCGGAGCAGGATGTAAAAATTAATGTTACCGATACGGGAAAAGGCTTGTCTAAAGCACAATTTAACCAAGTTTTCGAACCTGGATTTACAACAAAAAAACGTGGTTGGGGATTGGGTTTATCGTTAGCACGTCGTATTATTGAAGATTTTCATGACGGGAAAATAAAAGTCGCACAGTCTGAAATAGGCAAAGGCACAACCATGCAAATTACTTTAAAAACAATAGGCAAACCTTCGGTCTCCTAATTATAAAGCTTGAGCTATTGCAGAGGCAATATCTTGAAATTCTTGTTTAGACACGTTTGTTTTTTGTAAGAAACGCGCATCTTCCATAGTATTTAAAGGGATTAAATGCACATGAGCATGAGGTACTTCCAGTCCAATGACAGTCATTCCAACACGTTTACACGGTATCGCTTTTTCTATGGCAGTAGCCACCTCTTTAGAGAACTTCATTAACCCCATATATAAGGCATCGTCCATATCGAAAATCTTATCTACTTCTTGCTTCGGAATACAAAGCGTATGTCCTTTCGCATTTGGATTGATATCTAAAAACGCTAAGAAATCTTCAGTTTCTGCAACTTTGTAACATGGAATTTCTCCTGAAATGATTTTACTAAAAATAGAAGCCATAATATTTAATTTAGGTATGTAAATATAAAAAGATTCCTAGAGTTTTCTTCTAACCTCGAATAATTTAGGTTTTAAACTTTAGGAATCTTATAAAAAATTATTTCAGATTACTATCTAGAAATTTCTACTATATCGAATTTCATGATCCCACTAGGCACTTGAATTTCGGCAACATCGCCAACAGATTTACCTAGCAAACCTTTACCAATAGGTGAGTTTACAGATATTCTCCCTGATTTTAAATCGGCTTCACCATCGGCAACCAACGTATAGTTCATTTCCATACCGTTAGTCTGATTTTTAATTTTAACCTTAGATAATACCAATATTTTAGAAGCATCTAATTGCGACTCGTCAATTACGCGAGCGCCAGCTAAAACGTCTTCTAGTTTAGAAATTTTCATCTCTAACATTCCTTGGGCTTCTTTAGCAGCATCGTACTCGGCATTTTCACTTAAATCCCCTTTGTCTCTTGCTTCACCTATGGCTTGAGAGGCACGTGGCCGCTCTATATCTTTTAATTGTCTTAGTTCGTCTCTTAACTTCTTTAGTCCTTCTGCAGTGTAATAAGATTTTTTACTCATAACTTCATCGTTTTAATTCAAAAAAATATGTTTCACAAACCTCAGTTTATAAAACATAAAAAATCTCGCAGTACGAGATTGTGTTACAAATATACAAAATATTTATCTCAAACTACTTTTTGTTGTAAATTGCAGATCGAAATTTCACCTATGAAAAAACTTTTTTTTTGTGTAATAACTGTCTTAGTGATGGCGAATTGCAGTTCTGACGATAGCATAATAAATAATCCTAATTTACCAGATTATTCTTTTGATACCGGTAACCGTATCAATACCTCTTTACCTCAATATAATGCATTGAATTTCCCTGGAAACTACATTATACTTAACCAAGATAACGATGGTATAAATGGTGTCGTTCTTTATTATTTTGGAAGCGATCAATATGTCGCTTTCGAGTTGAGTGATCCCAACCATCCTATTACTACGTGTTCTAGATTAGAAGTAAATGGTATTATTGCCAGCTGTAGTTGCGACGACGATAACTCTTATAACATTATAAACGGACTGCCAGAAACAGGAACTACCGGCGGTTACACCTTGCAACCGTATCGTGTAGAAGTTAGCGGTAATATTGTTCGCGTATACAATTAAAAAAAGGCGATTCTGTAAAAAGAATCGCCTTTTTTTTTCTTTAAAACTTTAAAGTTGCACCGACTAAAAAGTTAGTCGTGGCTTGCGGATAATATCCTGCACCTTCTATAGTTGTTATAGCGTTTGGATCGCTCCAATTGTCATCGTACGTGTAATAGTATCCATTAGACACATATTTCTCGTTAAAGATATTGTTTACGACACCACTAAGAATAATGGATTTAAAAATAGATTTCATTTTAAACTCGTAAGTCACGTTTAAATCGTTTACAAAATAGCTATCTAATTTAGAACGTTCGGCATCTGTATTTCCCATATACTGTTCCCCTACAAATTTACTTAATAGTGACACTTGGAAAAGATCGTTTGGCTGAAACACTATAGCATTCCCTAAAACAATATCTGGTGAAAATGAAATATTTGTAGATCCGAAATCTTTCAACTCTCCATCGAAAGACTGGTAAATTGATTTATTTTTATTGGTACTAAAGGTTACATTAGGCTGAATTGAAAATGATTTAGTGATACCAATCGCCGATTCAATTTCCAAACCTAAGCGGTAACTTTCTCCACTATTGGTTCTAATCGGGTTCCCAACACCATCAATACCTCCGGTTAGAATTAATTGCTCGTTATATTGCATATAATACACATTGGCATTGAATTTAAAGCGTTGCTTTTCGTGTCTCCACCCCAATTCAAAATCATTTAATTGTTCTGGCTTTACGTCTGGGTTATTCTGAAAATCGTCGCGATTTGGCTCTCTGTTTGCACGGGCATAAGAGAAATACATATTGTTATTATTATTTAACTCGTACGTTACCCCTGCTTTTGGGTTAAAGAAACTGTATTGCTCATCGATATTAAGCGGTAAGCGATCTGAATCTATACCTGTTGTTTTATAATCTATAAAACGCAATTGTAAATCGCCATACAAACTCCACTTATCATTCAGTCTATAAGTCGCTTTTGTAAATACACTTATATCTTGCTTCTTTCCGTTTCCATCGTAATAATGATCGTCCTTTTCACTATTACTAGCATAGTTGGCCCAAATTATTTCTCCAAAATGATCACCGTCATAATGGCTATACGATCCTCCGAAGAAGGCATCTACATAATCATTTTTAAAATTCACATTAGCATTAACTACATAGAAATCGTTATCTAACCAACGACGACGAATAATGTCAGTGGTTTCGATAGTTTCTCCTCCAATGGTAACATTATCTAATCCGTAATCTTCAAAAGATTCGTCTTCTTTATACTGTTCAAAATATCCACTTCCTTTGGTATAGTTTAATCCTAAGTTTGTAGACCAATTATTATTAAAACGCTCGTTCCAGTGTAATTGATAATGATCTTGCTGATAATCGTCTACTTCCTCGTCATAGAATTGCTCATTCCCATCTTCATCGGTATACAATCCTGCCGAATTATAAGTTCTGTCGTTCTTTAATTTATCTAAATCTTCTATTCCATTCCAAGATTGGTAGGTGTTTTCATGACCTCCAAAAGTAATGGCTTTTATCAAGGTATTATCATCGACATAAGACGCTTGTAGGAAATACGATTTTAAATCGGTAGACGCACGATCTATATAACCATCGGAATTAATTACAGATAAACGCCCTGCAACTTCAATATGATTATTTAATAAACCTGTACTGAATTTAGCTGTGTGTTTTCTGGTATTGTAACTCCCAAAACTATTAGAAATTTCTGCACTTGCCTCATTAGAGACTGCGTCTGTTAACACATTAATACTTGCTCCAAAAGCACCAGAACCATTTGTAGACGTCCCAACACCACGTTGTAATTGTAAACTTTCTACAGACGATGCAATATCTCCTAAATTCACCCAAAACGTACCTAAAGATTCTGCATCGTTATAAGGAATTCCGTTAATTGTAACGTTAGTAGATTGTGCACTTACACCACGAACACGAATACCTGTATAACCTATTCCTGCACCTGCATCACTAGTTGTTACTACCGAAGGCAAATAATTTAATAAGATCGGAATATCTTGACCAAGATTGCGTTTGGCTAAAGTTTCTTTATCTACATTGGAGTGTGTAATTGGCGAAGTTGCATTTACACGTACTGCTGTAACTAGAATTTCGTCTAAAGTTTCGGTCTTCGTAACCGTAGAGTCCTGAGGTTTTTGCACTTGAGCATATGCGGTAATATTGTAAATTACACAGCATATAAAAACAATTATATGTTTCATTCGATGTTATATTAACCGAATAAAAAGAGGCCCTTATTCTGTATTTTAAATTGATTTAATTTTTGAGCGCTTAAACAAACACGATAGTAACATCTGATATTTTCCCTATTTTAAATCGTTACATGAATCTTTGAACATGAGTCGATTTAGAAGTTAAATAGCATTGGATTTTATCGTACTCGTTAAAAATATTTATTAGATATTTCTTTAACGCTCGATTCCTAAACAGCATTACCTGTTCTAGGTTCAATGGGTATGATCTCAGCCGATATTAGGCACCCCTTTAATGAGAACGTTGCAAAGTTAGAAACAATTCTGATTTCTTCTAATTATTTCTACGAAATTCTAATCTAAGTTTGGTTTGCGTCTAGACGCCTTTTTTTCTGAAGTTACTTTTTTGCCTTTAAGACGCTTTTTTATAGCAGATTTTGGCACTCGCGTAGGACGTCGCTTCTTCGCGACTTTCAATCCGTTGTGGATAGTTTGTAAAAAACGACTGATAACCAATTCCTTGTTTTTATGCTGACTGCGGCTTTCGTCGCATTGCAATAATAACACCTGATTATTTGTTAATCGAGGCTGAAGTTTGGTTATGAGTCGTTCTTTTTGGACTTCGGTTAATGCCGAAGAATCTATAATACTAAAAGTTAATTCTACTTTTGAAGACACTTTATTTACATGCTGACCTCCCGCCCCGGAACTCCGAACGGCTTTAAAAGATAATTCTGAAATAAGTAGCGCTTCATCAATCATATTTACATCTGATGCGCAGGTTTCAATAAGTCGGCCACCGTTTTTACAGGATTAAATGTATTTAATGGTACCTCTACAAAAACAGTATTCCAATTGGCCATAGCTCCATTCCATAATCCAGGTAATTCTAGGGCTAACAATTCTTTTCCTTCTTTTGTTTTTTGCGTAATAAATCCGGTTGTAGGATCGACAAATTTTAATAAATCGAACGCATTACCTTTATAATCTTTTGTACCGCAAACTAAATCTACAGGGTTAAAATGTGTCGATCCGCTTAAAATATCTTTCTGAATTTTATTATCCAGATCAATTTGTGCAGTTTCCACGATTTGAAGCGATAAGTTACCATTATGGTCTTCTACCCAGAATGGTCCACCTCCCGGTTCGCCTTCATTTTTAACCATCCCACAAATACGGATTGGGCGATTAAGTTTTTCTTTTAAATACTCTGTTTTATACGTGTTTGCAAATCGTTCAAAGTCCATTGCAATATCAACGTTTAATTTACGCTTTACAAATTCTGCAATCTCGATTAATTCAGCTTCATCAGCTTCATTTTTATCTAAATCGTTTAAATATGCAAAAGCTTGTTCTTGCAATTCTAATAACACACCTGCAAGCACTTTTTTATACTCTACAATGTTATCTTTAAACTTAGAGACTACCACATTATCTATGTTTTTAATAAAGATAACATCGGCCTTTAAGTCGTTTAAATTTTCAATTAATGCACCGTGGCCCGAAGGTCTAAATAATAAGGTGCCGTCGTCTTCACGAAACGGTTCTTTTTCCGGTGTTAATGCAATAGTATCTGTAGATTGTTTTTGAAATGAAAAGGAAATGTTATACTCCAAATCCGTTTGCTTCTCTACAAGTGGCTTAATTTTATTAAATTCAGCTTCAAATTTATCGTTATGTGTTTCGGAAATAGTAAAATGAAGATTCGCTTTACCGTTTGCAGACGCATACGAAGCCGCTTCGAATAAATGCTCTTCGAATGCCGTAGAAATATGATCGTCGTATTTATGAAACGGTAGCAACCCTTTTGGGAACGAACCATAATCCAAGTATTTTTCGTCTAACATCACATTAACGAAAATCCATTTTTGTTTATCGGTACTGTACGTTGAATATTCAGGGTAATTTTTATTAATTACCTCTAGGACTAATTTATAGAAAGGTAAATTTTCTATGCCATTAAAAAACGAAGCTAAATTTGTATCCTTTGTTTTTTCTATATAGTCATTAAAAGTCTCGTCGCCTTCCGGATTAAATTTAGACACAAAATTAAACAGGTTTTTAAACATTCTTGTAGCAGCTCCAGAGGCTGGCACAAATTTTAAAACCGATAAATCTTTACGTTTTTCATCGTAAGCATCTACATAAGACTTACGTTCGGCATCGTCAAATTTTAGTAGTCCGTGGTTTAGCACTGCTGGCGATTCTAAATCTATAAAAGGTATTCCTTTTACAAATTGTTCTACTTGCGAGTCTATTTTTTGTAATGTAAGCCCTTTAACTTCTATCTGTTTTAAATCTTGTTCTGAAAAATTCATGCGTGTTCTAATATTAATTTATCTATATGTTTTACCGCCAAATCGAAACGTTCTTTAAAGGTTCCTTTTAGTAAAACATAAGGTTTATGGTTATGGTCTAATGCCTCTTTAAAAGCGGCAAACATAGTTTCTCTTTCGTTAGGTTTGTCTCTAACTTCGTCTGCTTCCCAAGGGATGTCAATATACGTTAAAAAGTACAAATTATAATAATTATGAAGCGCCGAGGCTGTTAAATTTTCATTATAAAATCCTTTGTAATAGACTTCTGCATAGACTTTGGTTTCTAACAAATTCGTATCACAAATTAATAGGTTTTTAGCGGTTTTGGTTAACTCATTCTCTAAAAACATTTGCCCTTTTGCAATTGGCATCACATCCTCTTGGGTTAAAACATGATTTGTTTTATTTTTTTCTAAAGCATATGTTCTGGAAAATTCTGGCACATAGACCGTTTTATAGTGTTCTGCCAGTTGCTTTGCCAACACGGTTTTCCCTGTTGACTCTGGTCCAAACAACACTATTTTTAAGAGGTCTGAATCTTCCTGTCTAAGGTTTTTTTCCATGCGTAATATCCTGAAATTGCTATAAATGTAAATCCTAAATACTGTAGACTTGTAAAAGTGAATCCTTTATAAAAATAAAGTGGGATGGAAATAATATCGGCAATAATCCATAAAATCCAATTCTCTATTTTTCGTTTTGCCATAAGCCACATACCAACAAAAAATAAACCTGTGGTTAATATATCGATCCATGCGACCCAACTTGTTAATTTATCGAATATAGTATACACGATGTAAACAAAAATCATGGTTGCAAAAAATATAGCTACACTAATTTTCTGTTCTTTCTTTGTCGTTTTACTAATAGGTGTAACAGCTTCATTATCCGATTTACGCGTCCAGAAATACCAACCGTAAACACTCATAATAAAATAATAAGCGTTAATCATCATATCGCCCAACAACCCCCAATGCAGAAGTAAATACACAAAAATTAGGGTACTGATCATTCCGGTAGGAAATACCAAAATATTGTTCTTTTTTGAATACCAAACGGATAAAAACCCAAAAATAACAGCCACTATTTCTAGGACGATATTTATAGTCTGATACCCCTCGTATTGTCCAAATAAAAAATTAAAAATTTGGGACATAGTCACTTCTATCGCTCTTCACAATTTTCATGTTTGCTATAACACCATTTTGACTTTGGAAAGATGTTTTTAAGGCTTCGGTTAGAAAAGGCATCAATTTATCGAAATCCCCGTAGACTTGCGTACTTAACGGATTTTCTAAAACAGTAAATTCTGAGGCTCTTAAATCTTTTATAAACTCTTGGATTGGTGGCTCGTAATCCTCCTTAAGAGGCATTAACGTTAACTCGACAGATATTTTCATAATATTTATAATAGTGATTAACCTAAAAACGCTTTAAAATACCATTTTTAGAATACTCAAAAATACTAAGGATTTTAGTTTATAAGAATTAATTCAGAACTAAATTAGAAATTTACCAACGTCTTAGTTCTTGAAAGAACTCGTCGTTTTTTTCTAAAGCAGTTCCAATAACCACAATATTTGCACCGGCCTCAAACGCAGCATTTAATTGTGCTTTAGATTTAATACCACCACCCACAATTAACGGAATACTTAAATCGTCTCTTACGGCCTTAATAATTTCTGGAGACACAGGATTTTTAGCACCACTTCCCGCTTCTAAATAAATTAGTCGCATACCAAGTAATTCTCCCGCCAAGGCTGTATTTACAATATTTTCTATTTGTTTTGTTGGCATAGGCTCGGTTTCAGTTACTTTCTGAACCATAGTTTCTACACCTTCATTCTCTATTAAAAGGTATCCAGTTGGGATAATTTCTAAGGTAGTTTCTTTTAGTCGCGGAATCGCTTCAACATGCTTACCTATTAAATAGGCAGGATTTCTTCCCGATAACAACGATATAAATAACAAGGCATTTGCCTTATTTGTTATTTGCGCAACATCGCCTGGAAATAAAATAACAGGAAGGTTTGTATGTTTTTTAATTTCGACCACCAAAGGCTCGGTAAGATCTACAGGGACAGTACTACCACCTACAAAAATATAATTCGCTACAGATTTATTTATTTTCTTAACGAATGCTTCAACATCACTCAACCTTATTTTTTCAGGATCGATTAATACCGCCAACTGTTTATTGTTAACGAAAATATTATGTTGAATATTATTTAATACGTTTTTCATTTATGTAATAGTATATACACAAGTAAAATCTTCCAATCCCAAAAAATAGATATCGAATCGACTCTTGCTATTTTCATAATCAATCCAAGCTACTGTTTTGCCCGCTTCTAAATCGAAAGGAATCACCAAAATATGATTATAAAAACTTAATCCTGGCGTTGCATACAGTTTATACAATGCTTCCTTTGTTCCCCAAATTACGGTAAGTTTTTTTACATAATCAATTTCATCTTTATTTAAATAGCAGAATTCATAATTTGAAAATTTATGGGCGATTAATTTAACTTTTTCTCGATTTTTCTCAATATCAATGCCTGTTTTATTATCACTAATCACTACGCCAGAGAATGTAAATGAATGTGTTATAGAAATTTGCCGGCCATCCTTTAAATAGGGCTTACCATTTTCGTCGTAAAACAAATCATAATCGGAATAACCCAATGCCATTAAAAGATGCCTAACACTTAAAAATCCGCGTTGATGCAGTTCACTTTTCATGCCTAAAACACGTTCTAAACTTTCAGGTTTTAGCTTAACTCCCTGAAACAATTCATCATAAGATTCTGTGATCTTCCAAATCTTAACAGTAGTTTGTGAGTTTGGATGTAGGGTTTTATATACTGGCATTTATATTTCTCGTACTTATTATGTAACTTTACACTCTTAAATTAAGAGACAAATATACAATTATGAATACAAAAACGATTCCATACATACCTTATAAAGTAAAAGACATGTCGCTTGCGGCTTGGGGAAGAAAAGAAATTGAATTAGCTGAAGCAGAGATGCCTGGGTTAATGAGCCTTCGTGAAGAATACAAAGATAGCCAACCGTTAAAAGGCGCTAGAATTGCAGGATGTTTACACATGACAATTCAGACTGCTGTTTTAATTGAAACTTTAAAAGCTTTAGGAGCTGAAGTAACTTGGAGTTCTTGTAATATTTTCTCTACTCAAGATCAAGCTGCAGCTGCAATTGCCGATGGTGGTACTGCAGTTTACGCTTGGAAAGGTTTAACAGAAGAAGAATTTGAATGGTGTATAGAACAAACCTTATTCTTTGGTGAAGACAGAAAACCTTTAAACATGATCTTAGATGATGGTGGAGATTTAACCAATATGGTTTTAGATAAATATCCTGAATTAGTAGATGGAATTAATGGTTTATCTGAAGAAACTACAACTGGGGTGCACCGTTTATACGAGCGTATGAAAAACGGAACATTACCAATGCCTGCGATTAACATTAACGACTCGGTTACAAAATCTAAGTTCGATAACAAATACGGATGTAGAGAAAGTGCTGTAGATGCTATTCGTCGTGCAACAGATGTTATGTTAGCTGGTAAACGTGTTATTGTTTGTGGTTATGGTGATGTTGGTAAAGGTACAGCCGCTTCTTTTAAAGGTGCTGGTAGTATTGTTACTGTTACAGAAATCGACCCAATTTGTGCACTACAAGCGGCAATGGATGGTTTTGAAGTTAAGAAATTAGAAACTGTTGTTACAACTGCCGATATCGTTATTACCACAACAGGTAACAAAGACATCGTTCGTGCTGAGCATTTCAAAGCCATGAAGGATAAAACAATAGTATGTAACATTGGTCACTTCGATAACGAAATTCAAGTAGGATGGTTAAACGATAACTACGGAGATACTAAAAACACAATCAAGCCTCAAGTAGATAAATATACTATAGACGGAAAAGATATTATTTTACTTGCAGAAGGTCGTTTAGTAAACTTAGGTTGTGCAACAGGACACCCAAGTTTTGTAATGAGTAACTCATTTACTAACCAAACATTAGCTCAAATTGAATTGTGGACTAACAGAGATGCTTACAAAAACGAAGTTTATATGTTACCTAAGCATTTAGATGAAAAAGTAGCAAAATTACATTTAGCTAAAATTGGTGTTGAACTGACTGAATTAAAATCGGATCAAGCTGAATATATTGGTGTAACGGTTGAAGGTCCTTACAAACCTGAGTACTACAGATACTAAATAGAAATATGTTGCTAATGTATTAGTAACTTGTTTTATAACTTTTAAAAATCCCGAGCATGTATTTGTTTGGGATTTTTTTGCATCTAATATTAGTCTTAATTAAAAAAATGCCTAGCTTTATTAAATCAACAACAAATACTGCCATGCAAAAAGCATTAAGAGACAGTAGCCATATTAAATTTAGTTTAAAAATAGCTTCAAATCGAATTACGAATTTAATCAACCTTAATTTCTAAAAATGATTACAGAATTTAAAACAGAAATAGTAAGAACAAAAAAAGTCAATAAAGTCGTTACGATTGTATTTCTTATTTTATACGTGATTTCTATCTTCTATGTTTTTCTATACGATAAAGACAGTCAAAACATATATTTAAAGTATTTAGCTTTAGCAGTATACCTTTCTGGAATCTACTTCTTATTTGGTAAATCCTTTATTAAACCTAAGAAAATTGGTGTTTTAAAATTATCAACTAAAAAAATTGAATTTGAAGAAAATGGCGAAACTAAAAATATTCCACTTAATGAACTTGAAAATGTATACTTGAATTATATGGGTTATGGAAGCTGGACAACCCACTCTATTTATGGTAATAAAAACCATATTATAATCACCGATAAGTCTGGAAATCGATACAATTTTGAAATACTAATAAGAAATAAAGGTTCTAAAGATGAATTAAAAAGTGTTTTAAATAGTTCGGAATATTATGAGAAATTCAATTTAATAAAGGCGCCTAACTCCCGGACCAATTTTTAAGAACCTACTAATTAAGCACTGGCCACATACTAAAATAAACACGAATTCCTCCAAAAATATTTAATTAAATATAGGAAACTAATAGTAACAAGAAAAGTCCTTGCAAATAAATTGCAAGGACTTTTATATTGTAAAGAAAATTATTTCTTAAACCTCGAAAGGAACTATAGAAACGTAAGACTTGTTGTCTTTTTTCTTTGTAAATTTCACAACACCATCCACTTTTGCGTGTAATGTATGATCTTTACCTCCATACACATTTTCACCTGGGTGATGTGTATTTCCTCTTTGTCTTATGATGATATTTCCAGCAATTGCAGCTTGACCACCAAAAATCTTAACACCTAAGCGTTTTGATTCTGATTCTCTACCGTTTTTAGAACTACCTACCCCTTTTTTGTGAGCCATTGTCTTAAGGTTTTATATTGTTAATAATAATGAATTTGAAAATTACTTTTCAATTCCACCGTCTAATTTGTCTTGTAATACTTTTAACTCATCCCATTTACCGTCTGCAGCTAACTGAGCTTGTTGTGGCCAAGTTTCTGTAACAATGTGAGATAATCTTGAGCTTGCAGCAGTTAATACTTCGCTTAATTTCTCAGCAGGAGTATTAGCAACTTTAGCAAAAGTATCGATTCCTGCAGCAACTAAAGCTTCAGCAGCTTTTGGTCCAGCACCTTCGATTTTCTTTAAGTCATCTGCTTTAGCAGTTGCCTTTTTAGCTTTCTTTGCTGGTGCAGC
The DNA here is from genome assembly GCF_056238645.1 of Formosa sp. F44. The sequence continues at coordinate 507,698 of NZ_JBWDLJ010000002.1, read as the reverse complement.
TTTTTTAGCTCCAGAAGCATCGATGCTTTCAATTACGATTTCAGTAAGAGCCTGACGGTGACCGTTTTTAACACGGTATCCTTTACGTCTCTTTTTCTTGAAAACAATAACTTTATCACCTTGAAGGTGTTTTAAGATTTTTGCACTTACTTGTGCTCCATCTATAGCCGGGGCGCCTAAAGTAATATTGTCACCATCTCCTATAAGAAGTACATTATCAAATGATACTGCATCTCCTTCTTCAGAAGCTAAACGGTGAACAAACACTTTTTGGTCTTTTTCAACTTTAAATTGTTGCCCTGCTATCTCTACAATTGCGTACATAGCGTAACGTTTTTATTAATTAATTTGATTCAAAAATAAGCCAATCTTGCGATAGGCGGGTGCAAATATACACCTAATTAATTAAACTACAAACGTTTTATGTCTTTTGAAATGATTTTATGCCTTAACATTAAAACAATTAGCTTTATAAGTCTTTCATTTTCAAACAAGCATTTTATACAAATCGCCCAACACCTTTTACAATAATATCTTTTTTCAAAATATTATTTTCAGAAATTCACAATATTTCAGGGTGATAAATATTTACATCCTAAATATTAATAATACCAATTAAAAAACAGTAACAAAACGCAATTTTATTATATTTTGTGCTAACTATAATTGAGACCTATTTTTTACATGAAATTCTCATTTTATAGTATTCAACTCAAAGTATTACAATTAACCAAAAAAAACAATTCACATTAAAACTAATCACTCAAAACACAAACGCACAATGAAAAAACGCTTATTTACTTTAGCTTCTTTGTTGCTTGTAGGCCATTTGGCAACAGCTCAAAAAGTTGAATTTGAAGAGTACGATTTAGACAACGGACTCCATGTAATTTTACACCAAGACAACACTGCGCCAGTGGTTACAACCTCTGTAATGTACCACGTAGGAGCTAAAGACGAAAATCCGGAACGCACAGGATTTGCTCATTTCTTCGAACATCTTTTATTTGAAGGTACAGAAAACATTGAACGTGGCGAATTCATGAAAATTATTCCTGCTAACGGCGGAAAATTTAATGCCAACACTACAGACGACAGAACGTATTATTACGAAGTCTTCCCTTCTAACAAAGTAGAACTTGGTTTATGGTTGGAGTCTGAACGTTTAATGCATCCTATTATTAACCAAATTGGTGTAGACACACAAAATGAGGTTGTAAAAGAAGAAAAACGCATGCGTGTAGACAATCAACCTTACGGAAAATTCTTAGAAAAAGTTAAGGTTAACTTATTTAAAGAACACCCATACCGATGGACTACAATTGGTGAAATGGAACATTTAGACGCTGCTACTTTAGAAGAATTTCAAGCGTTCAATAAAAAGTTTTACATTCCAAACAATGCCGTTTTGGTTGTGGCAGGAGACATAAACAAGACCGAAGTAAAAAAAATGATTCAAGATTATTTTGGTCCTATTCCAAAAGGAACACCTGTAACGCGAAACTTACCAAAAGAAGCACCAATTACTAAAGAAATTAATGCTAAGGCATACGATAGTAATATCCAAATCCCTGCCATAATTCAAGCCTACAGAACACCATCTTACAAAGACAAAGATTCTTACGTTTTAAATATGATTTCTGAATACTTAAGCGGTGGAAAGTCTTCTAAATTATACAAAAAACTTGTAGACGAAAAAAAGATGGCTATGCAAGTCGGAGCTATGAATATTAGCCAAGAAGATTACAGTTCTTATATTGTTTACGGGCTTCCTTTAGGCGATGTAAAACTTGCCGATTTAACTAAAGAAATCGATGAGGAAATCGTAAAAATTCAAACGAATTTAATTTCAGAAAGAGATCACCAAAAGTTACTTAATCAGTTCGAAAATAGTTTTGTCAACTCAAATTCTAGTGTCGAAGGTATTGCGAGCTCTTTAGCGACTTACTATTTACTTTACGACGATGTGAATTTAATTAATGACGAAATTAATATATACAGATCTATTACTAGAGAAGATATTCAAGCCGTTGCTAAAAAGTATTTAAACCCTAACCAAAGGTTATTACTAGAGTACTTACCAAAAGAAAAGAAGCAATAACAAAAAAGACGTACACAAAAATGAAAACAAAAATATCAGTATTATTAGTCTTGTTTTTAATGTCTGTTGGCGTTCACGCACAAATAGACAGATCTAAACAACCTGAACCAGGACCAGCTCCAAAAATCTCACTAGAAACACCTCAAGAATTCCAGTTAAAAAACGGAATAAAAGTACTTGTTGTAGAAAATCATAAATTACCTAAAGTAACGTACTCATTAACATTAGACAATAAACCCGTTACTGAAGGCAATAAAGCTGGAGTTTCAAGTTTACTTTCAGACATGCTAGGTAACGGAACGACCTCTATCCCTAAAGATGAATTTAACGATGAAATAGATTTCTTAGGTGCAAGATTAGGATTTGGCTCTCAGAGCGCTTACGCCTCTTCTTTAACAAAATACACCGATCGTATTTTAGAATTAATGGCCGATGCCGCTATAAACCCATTACTTACAGAAGAAGAATTTCTAAAAAGTAAAGACCAATTAATTGAAGGTTTAAAATCTGAAGAAAAAAGTGTCGATGCAATTGCCTCTAGAGTAGGATCTGCATTATCTTATGGAAAACATACTGCTTACGGAGAATTTATTACAGAAGAAACCGTGAACAACATCACACTTCAAGATGTTAAAGATTTCTACAACACCTACTTTATTCCAAATAATGCCTATTTAATAGTGGTTGGAGATATCGATTTTAAAACAGCTAAAAAAGCAATCACAAAAGATTTTGGAAAATGGAAAAAAGGTGCCGAAATAAAAACCACACTTCCTGCAGTTACTCCAAACGTAGCTACGACTCAAATAGATTTTGTAGACATGCCTAACGCTGTACAATCTAACATTGTTGTAACTAATAATGTTGATTTAAAAATGAATGACCCTGATTATTTTGCGGCACAAATTGCAAACTACATTTTAGGTGGTGGTGGTGAAGGGTATCTGTTTAAAAACCTTCGTGAAGAACATGCATATACGTATGGTGCTTATTCGTCTCTTAATGACAGTCGCTACAATGGTGCTCGTTTTACCGCTAGCTCTCAAGTAAGAAATGCTGTAACCGATAGTGCTGCTGTTCAGATTTTAAACGAAATCAACAGAATTAAAACAGAACCTGTAGACCCTAAAGATTTAGAAAGTGCTAAAGCCAAATATATAGGAAGCTTTGTAATGGCTTTAGAAAAACCTGAAACCGTGGCAAGATATGCTCTAAATATTAAATTAAACGATCTACCAAGTGACTTTTACGAAACCTATTTAGAAAAAATAAATGCATTAACAGCTACGGATGTACAAAATGCTGCCAACAAATATTTTCAATCTAAGAATTCGCGAATTATAATTGTAGGTAAAGGAAGTGATGTTTTAACTAACCTTGAAAAAATAGGAATTCCTGTTAAATATTACGATGCATACGCGACACCTATAGACAAGCCAAATTACGAAAGTGCTGTTCCAACAGACATCACTGCCGAGCAAGTTCTACAAAACTATTTAACCGCTATTGGTGGTAAAGAAAAATTAGACAAAGTAAATACGTTGGCTATTAAATATGAAGCAGAAGCAATGGGCGCTAAAATAATTGCTGAAGAAAAACGCACCTCTGGAAAATTAGCTCAGAATGTTTTTATGAATGATAATTTAATGATGGCCATGATTGTTACACCAGAAGAAGTCTTTGTAAAACAAGGCGGTGCTAAAAATCCGATCCCTGCAGAAATGGCTACAGACATGAGAATATCTTCTGGTTTATTTATGGAACAAAACATCTTAACCTTAGGTACTGCTAAATTAGCGGGTATCGAAGATATAGAAGGTAGTGAAGCATATAAAATAGAAGTTCCTGGGACAACAGTATCTTACAGCTTATATTACGATAAGGAAACCGGTTTAAAGGTTAAGGAAACTCAAGTAATCAGTATGGGAGGAAAATCTCAAGTTCAAGAATCTTTGCTTAAAGACTATAAAGCTTTTGAAGGCATCTTATTTCCTTCTGTAAAAGAAAGCACACAAATGGGACAACCAATACATGCAAAATTAATGGAAGTTCTTGTAAATTCTGGAGTAACTGACGCTGATTTTCAATAGTTAAATCCGTTTTAAAATTTTAAAACCGAAGTTCACGCTTCGGTTTTTTTATGCTCTTTTATTTGCTAAATACACACCCAACAAAATTGCTAAAGAGGCAAGACCCTGCAACACACTAAATCCTTCGCCATCTAAAAACCCCCAAGTTAAAGCTACTATTGGCATAACATAGGTTACAGACGATGCAAAAACTGGTGTTGAAATTTTAATTAATTTATTGAATAGAACTTTAGCTAAAGCAGTCCCGAAAAAGGACAAAATAAACACATACACTAGTGCCATCTTTAATTCTGGTTTTTGCAAACTAGAAGATTCAAAAAAGCCAGAAAGCAATAATACAATTAGAGCCGGAATTAGAACAACCACATAATTACCTGTAGCAATAGTTAACGGTTTTAAATGTTGTAAATGACTCTTAATAATATTCACATTAAAAGCATACATTACCGTTGCTAAAACAATATATCCAGCGTATAAATAATTCTGATGCGGATTCAAATCGGCACCTTCCATAACCAACAAGGCAGTCCCAATAAAACCTAAAGCGACTCCTAATACTTGCCTTTTAGTAGAAGAAATCTGGAAAACAGCAAATCCAACTAATATGGTTTGAAGAGGTACTAGTGAATTCAAAATTGAAGCAATGGCACTATCTATTTCTGTTTCTGCAATTGCAAACAAAAACGCAGGAATTAACGAACCAAAAACACCCGATAGAGCCACCCATTTCCAAGCCGTTTTATCTATAGTTTTCACATATTTAAAACCTACCGTAAATAAAATCAAGGCTGTAAAAATAGTCCGTAAAGCACCTAACTGAAAAGGCGTTACACCTATTAAGGCTTTTTTCATTAAAATAAAGGAGCTTCCCCAAATTAAAGATAATGTAAACAGATAAGTCCATTTTAAAGTATTTTCACTCATAAGCTTTTTCTAAGTCCACAAAAATGAAACTTTTAACACAGAAAATCACATTAATTATTAAATTTGTCGACACTACAAACACTATAATTCTTATGAAAAATTTCAAAATTCTTTTCACTCTAGTTTTTGTTTCTGTTTTAGCATTTTCATGTAAAGACAAAACAGTAGAGCCAGAAATAAAAACTGTAGAAACAGCTGCTCCGGCAGAAACTGCGACCAAAACATTAGATCCTAATGCAACCTATGCAAAAGCAGAATTTACTATTGAAGGAATGACGTGCCAAATTGGTTGCGCAAATACTATACAGAAAAAATTATCTAAACTTGACGGTATTAAATCTGCAACTGTAGATTTCGAAAAGAAATTAGCAATGGTAGAATACGATGTTGCAAAAGTGACCCCTTCAACTCTTGAAGAAACTGTAGCTAAAACAGGAGATATGTATAGCGTTAAAGACATGAAGACCGTTGAAGAATTTGACACAACAAGTGCAGACGAAACAAACACAGAAGCATCTAAAAAAATGACTTAAACAGGAGACTGTGAAGGCGAATGTACTGGCGAATGTTCTAGTAAATCTGATGCGGTTGCAATGGCTTGCACTGCGGAAAGTAAAGCAGGATGTTGCGCGACAAAAAAAGCTTAAATTTTTAATAGACATAAACTAAAATAGCATCTCGGTCGAGATGCTATTTTAATTTATACCAAACACTTATATATCAGATTAAAGATTATTCGCTTAGTTTTTAATTTGTACCACTGTAATCTGCTGTTGTATAATATCAATTTCAGGTCCAAATTGAGTAAAGATAGCCACATCTGAAGCATCTAAACCATACCCAACAGACACATAGCCTCCTTTTGCTCCGGTTTGAGTAGCATCAAAAACATACCAACGTCCGCCAACATAAGCCTCAAACCACGCATGCATATCCATTGGTTTTAAATCGTGTAAATACCCTACAACCATTCGGGCAGGAATACTTAAACTTCTACACAGGGCAATCCCTAAATGTGCCAAATCTCGACAAACACCAGAACCTTTCTTATTCACTTCTATAGCCGACATTGGGTATTCACTACTACCAGGAATATAACTAATGGTTTTACGTAACCAATCTTCTATAGCCAGCACTTGTTGATATCCTGGAAGTTTCCCACTAGTTATAGTATTAGCCATATCATTAAAACGATCGGACTCACAATAACGACTAGGCGATAAAAAGCAAAGCACATTATTAGGCAAGTTTTGTATTTCTACAAAAGGTGCATAAAGATCTACATCTACAAATTCTGAAGTTTGCACATCCGAGGTGGTATGAATTCTAAAATCTCCTAACGGAGCAATAAGGCGCTGACAAAGATTGCCGTAGCCATCTGTGAATTCTATAATAGGTACATTTGGAAATAGTTTAAATTCATCGTGCTCAATCCACTGTTCTTCCCCACTACGAGGACGTAACATTAAAATAAACGGTGTAGGCGTTTTTATAGTAAAAGCTAAATCACAACTAATCCGTAACCACATACGCGTATCTTATTTCTTTTATTTCATTTCCTAAATTGGAAACCCTTAAATATAAATCAATTACAGTAGAAATGTTGTTCGTTATATCTTTTAATTATACTATAAATCTGATTAAACAACAATTAAGCCACCTCTTTTCTCTGTTTTTCACAAATAGGAGAATGTGCCATAAACGTAGATTACCCAATTTTAATAAACAAAAATAGCACCTCGTTAAAGATGCTTGTATTTATATTTAAATAAAACTATGTTAGATTATCCTTAAAAAAATCGATTGTTCTGCTCCAAGATAGACTTGCTGCAGCGTCGTCGTAACGCGGTGTTGTATTGTTATGAAATCCGTGATTTACCTCTGGGTAGATAAAAGCTTCATAAAATTTATTATTTTCTTTAAGCGCCTCTTCATAAGTAGGCCAACCTGCATTAACACGCTTGTCTAACTCTGCAAAATGAAACATCAATGGCGCATTCACTTCTGAGGCGTCTTCGGCATCCGGCTGACTCCCATAATACGGCACCGCGGCACCCAAATCGGGAACACGAACAGCCATCATATTAGATATCCATCCACCAAAACAAAAGCCAACAACTCCAATTTTACCAGAACATTGCTCATGATTCTTAAGATAATTAAAGGCCGCTATAAAATCTTCTAACATCTCATTCTTATCCCGTTTCTTTTGCATTTCTCTCCCTTCATCATCATTACCAGGATAACCACCAAGCGGTGTTAATGCATCGGGAGCAATAGATATAAAACCTTCTAAGGCAGCACGCCGTCCTACGTCTTCTATATACGGATTTAAACCTCTATTTTCATGAACCACAATAATCCCCGGCAATTTATCTGTAACCGTTTCTGGAGTCGAGAGCAACGCTTTTATACCTCCACCTCCTCGTGGTGAATTATAGGTAATATATTTAGAATCTAGACGCGTATCGTCTTTACTAACTAAAATGTGGTCGACATAATTCGGAGAAATAAAACTAAGCAGAGAGGACATGGTAATACCCCCTACAGCATAAAGTGATAGCTTCTTTAAGAATTGACGCCTTTCAATTTTATTATGGGCATAATCGTCATATAAATCAAAAACCTCCTGATTTATATCTTCTTTCTTTAGTTTTTTCATCCCCTTAAATTAATGATTTTTTTGAAATCTAAAATAAAATGATTTTCTAATTCATACAAAACCAATTCATAATGGACAACATGAGTAATTTAAAGAAGTTAAAACCAACTAAAACGCATCACAATCTCCAGCAGACGTTTTGCTTGGAATACAACAAAGAATAGAAAAAAAGCGATATAAAAAAAGGAGTGAAAGAACTATTTCCAAGTCACCGATTCCATAATCTGCTTTATATCCTTTTCAAGATATTTAGCTGCCGGTAAAATAGAATCGTAGTTTGGTTTTGCATAGAAATACAACGAACCCGTTAGGAAGTGCTTAACGCTATCGGTTACATAAAACTGAGATTGAGACGCAGCGTTCCCTCCTACTTCATAAAACATACCGTACACTTTACGATCTTCGTTTATGTAAACTTGTTCAATAATTTCGTCGGCTTTAATGGTATGCTTCTGCGTAAAATTTTGCGCATCTCGCATAAATTCCATCAAATTTTTGGAGTCTTTATTTATGTTTTTATACGTTAAAAATATAGTTCCCTTTAAATTAGAATAGGTAATATTTACACCATAATTATCTGCGCCCGCCATTTTTTTTACGCCAACCTGAGTTGCAAATTTATTCTTTTGAAAGGTAAACGGAACATCTAAATTAACGTTGCTATAGTTCGCTTCCGGATAACTCAGTCTTAAATACGCATTGGGTTTTGGCGTAGGATCTTCTGCACAAGATGCTACTAAAATAAGGGATAAAAGCAAAAAACTATTTTGAATGTATTTTAACATATTAGGATACGGTAACTTTTACGCGTTTTATGCGTTTGTTATCTAAGGCTTCCACTGTAAACAGATAATTTTCAAAATGTATCTTAGCATTTAATTTAGGAAAAGCACCTGAATGCTCTAACACAAATCCTGCTATGGTTTCTGCTTCACCTTTTTTTTGTTCAAAGACAGTATCGTCTTCAACTTTAATAATTTTATAAAAATCTTTCAGTGGTGTTTTACCTTCGAACACAAAATTATGATCGTCTAATTTCGAATAAATTAAATCCTCATCATCATATTCGTCGCTAATTTCACCTACAATTTCTTCTATAATATCTTCTAAAGAGATTAAGCCAGAAGTTCCGCCATATTCATCTACAACGACTGCTAAATGCACTTTTTTCTCTTGAAACTCCGACATTAAATCATCCAGTTTTTTATTCTCAGGAACAAAAAACGGTTCACGTATTAAGGCATTCCAATCGAATTGTTTTCTATCTACATAAGGCAGTAAATCTTTAACGTAAAGAATACCTTTTATATTATCTATATTATCTGCGTAAACTGGAATTCGAGAATAGCCATTTGCAACAATCTCAGGAATAATTTCAGGATATTTTAAATTTTCGTTCAGCGCAAAAATATCTATCCGTGGTCGCATAACCTGTTTGGTATCGGTATTTCCAAAAGAGACAATTCCTTTTAAAATTTTATGCTCTTCCTTAGAAGTATCTTCTTCGCTGGTTAACTCTAATGCTTGCGACAGTTGATCGACACTTAAATTAGATTTTTGCTTTCCTAATTTATCATGAATTGCTAATGTAATACTTCGCATTGGCAAACTTAAAGGCGCGAATAAAAAGTCCATAACCTGAAGAGGAACAGCCATAAATGTAGCAAATTTCATTTTATTTCTACTCGCGTAAATTTTTGGTAAAATTTCTCCGAATAGTAAAATTAAGAAGGTTACTAGTACCACCTCAACAACAAAACGAACCACTTCTGAAGTCACACCACTAAAGAGAATATCGCTTAAATACGCGAAGAGAATAACAATACCAATATTTATAAAGTTATTCGCAACAAGAATGGTTGCCAGTAATTTCTTAGGGCGTTCTAACAATTTAGCAATAACCTGTATGGCTTTAGAATCGTTTTCTATGCCTTCGTCAATATCGGTTACAGTTAAAGAAAAGAGAGCTACTTCCGCTCCAGAGATTAGTGCAGAACAAATAAGTAAAACACATAAAAGGACAATCCCAAAGACTAACGGGACATTAATCATGGAAATCAGGGCTAAAATACTCGAGGGGTCGGGGTCCAATGGAAATTAAAATTAGTTAAACAATTAAAATGGCAAATCGTCTTCTGCTTCTTTAGTTGCATTTTGACTTGCTGTCGGTTTATTTTCTGTGGGAGTTGTAGCTTGCGAAGATTGCTCTGCATTTGCCCCACTTTCTTTTTTAGTTGATAAAAAGGTAAAATCCGTGCACTGTATCTCGGTAGAGTAACGTTCTTGTCCTGATTCGTCTGTCCATTTTCTGGTTTTAAGACGACCTTCGGCATAGATTTTATCTCCTTTACTTAAATACTTTTCGCAAATTTCTGCTCCTTTGTTACGCACAACAATATTATGCCATTCTGTGTTTGTAACGCGTTCGTTAGTCTGCTTACTCACATAGGTCTCGTTAGTGGCCAAAGGAAAACGCCCTACACAACCACCTCCTTCGAAGTAGTGCATTTTAACATCATCTCCTAAATGCCCTATAAGCATTACTTTATTTAACGTACCAGCCATAAATTATTATATTACGAACTGCAAAATTACACTTTGTAGTTCAACTTTTTTAAATTTAATAAAAAAATTATGAGATATAAATTAATAAAGGTTAAAAATTAAAGTCTTCAATAAAATTTCCAATTAAAATAGGAACGGGGAAATCTTCCACCTCAGACACAGGTATTTCGCCTGCTAAATTTGCATCGACCTCAACGATCCAGAATTGGGTATATAAATGCTGATGTGACAATTTATGAACAATTTCGTCTTTATTATATAAAGACACTTCAAAAGTTTTACCTTCTAAAAGCTCAAACTGCTCCAGTTCCTGCTGAAGTTGTTTAGATGTTAACGCTTTTTCCGATTCTATTAAAGGAAACTGATACAAGTTTTGCCAAATCCCTTTTCCTTGACGTTGCTCTAAAATGGTAGTCTGACTAGGTGTTAGAAATACTAAAAAATTAAAATACTTTTTAGAAACTTTGGCTGCTTTAATTTTAACTGGTAATTCTGAAATCACATCCTTACCGTACGCATAACAACTAGAATTAAACGGACAGACAGTACAATCAGGACTTTTAGGCTTACACTGTATGGCACCAAACTCCATTACCGCCTGATTAAACGTAGCCGGATCTTTTTTATCTATTAATTCCTGAGCAAGAGCTTTAAACTCTTTGGCTCCTTTAGAAGAATTAATAGGTGTATATATCCCAAAATAACGCGACAATAATCTGTACACATTACCATCTACCACAGCAGACACTTCGTTATAGCAAATAGAAGCAATAGCACTTGCTGTATAATCGCCCACACCTTTAAGTTTTAGCAAGTCTTTATAATTTGATGGAAAGACACCATTTAAGTCTTCTACCACATATTTTGCTGCTGCATGTAAGTTTCTAGCCCTAGAATAATACCCTAAACCTTGCCAAAGTTTTAATATTTCGGCTTCATTTGCGTTTGCTAAATCGAAAACAGTAGGAAATACCGATACAAAATCTTGATAATATGGTAACCCTTGCTTAATTTGAGTTTGCTGTAAAATTATTTCTGACAACCATATGTAATACGGATTAGTTGTCTGTCTCCAAGGAAGTTGACGCTTATTTACTGAATACCAATCTGTTAAGATTTTACTAAAAGTCATATATTAAAATTAGGCGTGACAAAAATAATCGTTTATAATCTTAAATTTTAATGAATTAGGTTTGAAATATTGAATATTAAATGACTATATTTGCATCCCTTTATAATTAATTGATAACTTTAAACATAATAAATAATGACTAAGGCTGATTTAGTAGCGAAAATTTCTGAGAAATTAGGAATCGAGAAAGGTGACGTTCAGGCGACTGTGGAAACATTCATGGAAGAGGTAAAAACATCTTTAGAAGCTGGTGATAACGTATATTTAAGAGGTTTTGGTAGTTTTATCATCAAAACTAGAGCTGAAAAAACGGGTAGAAATATTTCTAAGAATACTACTATTAAAATTCCTGCACACAACATTCCTGCATTTAAACCTGCAAAAGTATTTGTAGAAGGTGTAAAAACCAATGTAGACGTTAAAGAATAACAAAAAACTAAATATTAACCTAAAAAAGACAGATCTATGCCAAGTGGTAAGAAACGTAAAAGACATAAGGTAGCGACGCATAAGCGTAAGAAACGTAGACGCGCTAATCGTCACAAAAAGAAAAAATAATCCCAAAAAGTAGTTTTATAACTACTTTTTTGGTTTTTATCAAATTGTTCTTTGACATGAGTTTCCCCGCGATATACCTTTCGCAAAAAAAGGAAACTCCACAGATTAAATCCTGTGAAAAAATAATGTATAATCCATCTGTACAGTTTGGTTTGAAGTATTAAGTTTAAGGTTGAAAATTTATTTTTTCAGCTTTAAACTTTAAATTTCAAACTTAATAGTATGGATATAAATTAACGAAATGGATAAAGAATTGATCGTAAGATCTAATCCCCAACATGTTGATTTTGCCTTATTAAAAGATGGAAAACTTATTGAATTACATAAAGACGAAGGAGGGAATAACTTTTCTGTTGGTGACGTGTTTATCGCCAAAATAAGAAAAACTGTTCCAGGACTAAACGCTGCTTTTGTAAACGTAGGCTACGAAAAAGATGCCTTTTTACACTATCACGATTTGGGACCTAAACTTCCTTCACTTTTAAAATTCACAAAGAGTGTAAGCACAGGTAAACTAAAAGATTTCTTTTTAAAAGATTTTCCTTTTGAAAAAGAGATTGATAAGAATGGAAGCGTCGTAGACGCCTTAAAATCTAATCAATCATTACTCGTACAAATTGTAAAAGAACCCATCTCTACCAAAGGCCCTAGAATAAGCTCAGAGCTTTCTATTGCTGGTAGATATATTGTTCTTGTTCCTTTTTCCGATCGTATTTCAATATCACAAAAAATTGAAGACAAAGCAGAAAAAGACCGCCTAAAGCGTCTGGTTAAAAGCATTACGCCTCCAGGTTTTGGGATTATTGTTCGTACAGTAGCAGAAGGCAAGAAAGTTGCCGAATTAGATAAAGACTTGCAAAATTTGCTTGGTCGTTGGACCGCAATGTGTAAGAAACTTAACAAAGCACATCACCCTAGTAAAGTTTTAGGAGAATTAAACAAAGCCTCGTCTATATTACGAGATATTTTTAACGACACCTTTACAAGCATACAGGTTGATGATGAAGAACTTTATCACCAAATTAAAGACTATGTGCAACTTATTGCACCTAACAAAGAATCAATAGTCAAATTGTATCAGTCTAATGTTCCTATTTTTGAAAAATTTGGAGTAGAAAGACAAATTAAAACGTCGTTTGGAAAAACGGTTTCTATGGCAAAAGGCGCCTACTTGGTAGTAGAACACACCGAAGCCCTGCATGTTGTAGATGTTAACAGCGGTAACCGCTCTAACAAAGCCAATTCTCAAGAAGACACAGCATTAGAAGTCAATATGATAGCCGCCCAAGAGATTGCGAGACAACTTCGTCTGCGCGACATGGGAGGTATTATAGTTGTCGACTTTATAGACATGACCAATGCTGAAAACAGAAAGACACTCTACAATTACCTTCGTGATGAAATGAAGGATGATAGAGCGAAACACAAAATATTACCTCCAAGTAAATTTGGGTTGATACAAATTACAAGACAGCGTGTTCGTCCAGAAATGAACATAAAAACCCGTGAAGATAACCCAAACGGTGTTCAAGGCGAAGAAGTTGAAGCACCAATAGTATTGGTACAAAAAATAACGCAAGAACTTGAGCGACTATTAAAAAAAGACTATAAAAAGATCGTTTTAAACACACATCCTTTTATAGCAGCCTTTTTAACAACAGGCTTCCCATCCATACGTTCAAAATGGTTTATTGAACACAAAAAATGGGTAAAAATTATGCCCAGAGATGCTTACACATATCTAGAATACCACTTTTTTGATAAAGATGGTAATCAAATCAACTAATAGAAAAGCCTTACTTATTTAAAGTAAGGCTTTTTTTATGCGGTAAAATAAGATCTAAATTAAATCAAACTTATTTAATTAATTTAGAAAGCTTGTATTCTATTTTCTTTTCCTCGTATTCCTTTTCATTGATTAACTTAGAATTAAGTAACCAATTTAATTGATTCATAAAGGTGTCTTCTGGAATATCCGAATCTACTCTAGAGTATTTTTGTCGTAATTTATCTTTAGACAAGGCTATTAATGTATTCACAAAAGCTTCTACCTCTTCTCGGGAAGGCGAATCCAAAAAAAACTTTAAATTAGAATACCCTCCATTTAAAATTAGCAAATTATTAAGCGGTGCCTTAAAACACGTTATCCCTAATACTAAAGAAAATAAGCCAGCCCAAATTAACCCGTCGAATTCTCCGTTTAAATTATCTTCAACAAAAAAAGCAATCCAACTCGTTAGTGCTATTAAAATAAAGCAACTACCTACAATTCGTAGTCCGTTTCTAGAATGTGCTTCTATAATTTTTTGATGTCCAATAGATTCTATATCTACAGTCCATTCTTTAGAATTTAGAAAATTTTTCTCTTTAATTAATAATTCGCTATCATTAATCAATTCAAACTCCTGAGTTCTAGAGCCTCTCTTTTGAAGCAATTTCAACTCCATACAAATTTAAAACACATCTTCTAAACGTTCAATAATTAAGTTGCTGGATTAGGGATATCTTCATGTATCTTATTAATTTCAGCAATAATCTCATCTGTTAAATCCACCTCAATACTAGCAATATTTTCTTTTAGTTGTTCCATCTTCGATGCTCCAATTATATTACTAGTTACAAAGGGTTGTTGGGTTACAAATGCTAAAGACATTTGAGCCAAACTTAAGCCATGATCTTTTGCTACTTGTAAATATTGTGTTACAGCTTTAGTACAATTCACACTACTATAACGTGAAAAACGCGGATATAAATTTAACCTCGAGTTTTCATTTGCCAAACCTTCTACATACTTACCAGACAACACTCCAAATGCCATTGGCGAATAGGCTAAAAGTCCTAGACCTTCTCGCATAGCTATTTCTGCTAAATCAGTTTCGAAACCTCTGTTTATTAGCGAATACGAATTCTGAATGGTTTTCATTCTAGGCTTCGCATTATATTTAGACTCTTCTAAATAGCGCATTGCTCCCCAAGCTTTCTCATTGGATATTCCAATATTACGGATTTTCCCCGCCTGAATGGCTTTATCTAGACTGTTTAAGACCTCGTTAAAATTATCTTCCCAAGGATCGTTCGGATTGTGTTTATAATCGCGTGTTCCAAAAAAATTAGATTCACGTTCCGGCCAATGTAATTGAAACAAGTCTATATAATCTGTCTGCAAGCGTTTTAAGCTATTCTCTATAGCACTTTCAATCGCTTCTGGCGCAAACCCATTTGTTCTAATATGTGCCGTATAATCGCCTGTTCCTGCAATTTTGGAAGCCAAAACAATATCTTCTCGTTTTCCTGTCTGTTTTAACCATTTTCCAATAATACGTTCGGTTTCTGCATACGTCGATTCTTGTGCTGGCACAGGATATAATTCGGCCGTGTCAAAGAAATTTATGCCTTGTTCTACAGCATAATTCATTTGCTCGAATCCTTCTTCTTGCGTATTCTGATTTCCCCAAGTCATGGTTCCTAAACAGAGTTTGCTAACCTTAATATCTGAATGAGGTAATGTTGTATATTTCATTTTGAACTTTCCCGTTATATGTTGTTTTGATTTGCTTGAATAGCCTGCATGATACGATTACTGTCTTCCATTTTACCTTGTCCTTGGTAAACTAAAGCAAGTAAATACTGATAATCCTGATCGGTTGGATATATTTTTAATGCTTTTAATATATAGTGTTCAGCATCTGCAAACTTTTTATTTTGGTAATAGAATGTCGCTAAATTATACATAGAGCGCGTATCCTGAGGATCTAATTTTATAGCTTGTTTTAAATCGGAAACCGCGGCATCATTTTCTTTTAATTCAAAATTTAAAAGAGCTCGTAAATAATATGCGCGTCCTGCTTTTGGTTCTTTACGTAACCAAATATTTAAAGTCTCTAAGGCAGAAGAAGCGTTTCCTTTTAAACTGTAAGATGTGGCTAAGTTAGAATATACGGGTAATAACAAACTATCTTTCTTTAAGGCTAATTTGTAGTTAGCAATCGCGTTATCTACATCGTTATTCTGAAGATAATAATCGCCTAACTGAAGGCGTCCAGAGGCAAAATCTGCGTTCGTAAACATCATCGTTTCCAATTCGTGCCTCGCCTTACTATATTCTGACTGATTTATTGTGGCTAATGCCTGAGAATCTATACCCGTTAATAATTGTACAGCTCCAATTCTAACTACTCGTGTTGTATCGCTTAAATGTTTTTGAGCAATAGCAATACGATCTTGCGGATTCATATTTCTAAATCTCTGAAGTGCATTAAATCGAACCATTGGAGAAGGATCGTCTAAACTTTTAATTAAGGCATCGACATGTTCTTGACTACTTATTTCTAAGCCGGCAATTACCGTAGATCTTGCAATGGCAGGATAATTTAAATTATTAATAAACGTATCTAATCCTTTACGCTCTTGAACGCTTATAGTCGATTTATTACTGATTAATAATTGATCTGAATAATGATCTGCACGATCAGGACCATACCAATCTACAACCTGATCTGCCGCCCATTGGTCTGATTTATCTTGATGACATTGCGTACATGCGTTTGGAGTACCATACTCGACACTTTGATCTGGTCTTGGCACTCTAAAACTATGATCTCGTCTAAAATCGTTCCCCATATAAACAGCACCGGTCATGTGACAGTTTACACATTGCGATCCATCTGTTTCGCGTTGATGAAAGTGATGACTAGGCTGATCGTATTCTGTACCGTGGCATTGAATACAAGCTGCATTCCCAGGAAATTTAATTTTTAAAGTATGTGGATCATGACAATCCGAACACTTTACACCTTCGTGGTACATTTTACTTTGAAGAAAAGAACCATATACATAATCTTCATCTTCAATTTGTCCGTCTCCATGATACAAATCGTTAGAGATATTAGACAGTAAATACTGATCTTCAAAATGAGTCCCTGGAATCATTTTTTCGGTTAATCGTGAACGTCTTGCATGGCAAGGTGCACACATATTCATCTGACTAAACTGAGAGTTACCAGGTATAATATATGTGTTTTCTGTATGCGTACTATCTTGCACATTTTCTGCCCAATACACATGGCGTTCGGCGGGACCATGGCAACTTTCGCAACTCACATTAATTATAGAATAAGAAGTATTATAAGTATCGGTATCTACATTGTAATCTTTTTCTAGGTTTGTAGAATGACATTCGGCACACATGGTATTCCAATTCTGGGCTGTTTCTGTCCAGTGCAACCAATCGTGCGGATCGATTTCATCGCCATTATATTGGTGAAACCAAACCTTTTTTTCTGTATCCCAAGTTACACGAAGCACTTGTTTTCTTCCTCTGTCAAAATCTATTAAATATTGCTGAAGCGGTCTAACCCCAAAGGCATATGCAATTTCATAGTCGGCTTCACTACCATCAATTTCTTTTACATGTACCATAAATTTATCATCTGCTTTTGTAAAATGATAAGACACACCATCGATTATGGTTTTAACATCATTAAAATCACCTAGAATAGTAGAATCATTAGCAATTTGCATGGCTAAATCATGGTCAGAACCTGTCCAATCATCGTACACTCCTTTATGACACTCCATACATTGGGAATCTCCAACAAAACCATCTCTATGTTGTAATTTAAAATCTTCTACAGCAACATAATCTGATTGTTTGGTTTTAGAATTACAGGCCGAAAGAATGACCAGACAGAAAACCCAAAAAACATGCTTCATACTCTTTATAAATGTGAAATTAACTGAAGCTACTAAGTTAAAATTAATTTCAACCAAGAAGAAAAAAATAAACGCTAAATGTCTGTATAATTAATATAAATTACACGGAACTATTTAGCGTTTATCTGTAAACACATTGAGAGTTGAAGCGCTCTTAGATATCGTTTAAAAGTTTAGATATCTCGTCTAACTTAGGTGTTAAAATAACTTCTATCCTTCTATTCTTAGCACGACCTTCCGAAGTTGAATTTGAGGCAATTGGCGCAAACTCACCTCGACCTGCTGCGGTTAAACTTTCTGGATTTATTTCTTTATTTTCTTGTAAAATATTCACAATTGCAGTAGCTCGTTTTGTAGACAGATCCCAGTTTCCCGATAATTGACCACTACCTTTGTAAGGCACATCGTCTGTATGTCCTTCAATAAGTACAGCTATATCCGGATTTAACGACAATACATTCCCTAACTGATTTACAGCTCTTCGGCCTTCGGCACCTACCGCCCAACTTCCTGAACTAAACAACAGTTTATTCTCCATAGAGATATAAACTTTTCCGTCGCGTTGCTCCACCGTTAAACCTTTCCCTTCAAAATCTGTTAAAGCTCTAGAAATAGCATCTTTTAAAGCCTTCATACTAGCATCTTTCTGTGCAATGACACGCTCTAATTCTGCTACACGGGCAGATCGTGATTCTAACTGCGACTTTAATTCTTCTAATCGCGTATTCTCTGCCGCTAATGCTTGTTCTTTTGCTTCTAATTGAGCCAATAATTCTCTGTTTTGTTGCACATTTTGCGCAATCGCAGCCGAACTATTTTTCTCTAAAGCATCGTAAGAGTTTTGTAAATGATCGTTATTAGCTTTTAAAGCATCATACTCACTTTGCAGACGATCTCGCTTCACTACAGTATCGTCATAATTTTTTTGCAATGCACTTAATTCGTTTTCCAATTGGGTTTTGGCGGCAGATAATTCCGAATTTTCATCCATTAAAGATTGATTTTCTTTCTTTAGTGCTTCATGCCTAGTTTCTAAATCTTTATAAACTCTAGGTGCTACGCAAGATGTTGTAGCAACCACTATTGATAATGCCGATAAAAATAATTTAAAATTCATACGATAAAGATTATAGGTTAATTATAACTATTCTATTTCTACTAAAATCGGACAGTGATCGCTATGCTTTGCTTCCGGCAAAATAACAGCACGCTTCAATCTGTTTTCCAAAGGATTCGCAACCAAGCAATAATCTATACGCCAACCTTTATTATTATTTCTAGCGTTTGCACGGTAACTCCACCAACTGTAATGATCCGGTTCTGAATTGAAATATCTAAACGAATCAATAAATCCGCTATCCATAAACGTACCAATCCACTCTCGCTCTACTGGCAAAAATCCAGATACTTTTTTATTTCTAACTGGATCGTGAATATCGATAGCTTCGTGACAAATATTATAATCGCCACAAATAACCAAGTTTGGAATGTCTTGCTTTAATTCGGTAATATAGTCCTGAAACATGGCCATATACTCGAATTTATGTTCTAAACGCGCCAAATTTGTTCCCGACGGCAAGTATAAACTCATTACAGAAACATCGTCAAAATCGGCACGAATATTACGTCCTTCGAAATCCATAGACTCAATTCCTGTGCCAAATTCTACATGGTTTGGTTTTATTTTACTCAGTATAGCAACACCGCTATATCCTTTCTTTTGAGCGCTATACCAGTAATTATAGAGATATCCTGCTTCAGTAAAAATTTCTAAATCTAATTGGTCTTCGTTGGCCTTAATTTCCTGCAAACAGATCACATCTGGATTTGCACTTTTTAACCAATCTATAAATCCTTTTTTTAAGGCGGCACGAATACCATTTACATTGTAAGAGATTATCTTCATTTTTACTGTTTTATTGCGCGTTTGTATCAATATTTAAACGCTTTTTGCGTTAATTAAATTCGGTGCGCTTATTTTTTATAGAATTTCAGCTAAATTAAATAATACGTTACTTTTACACTATTAATTTAGTGACCTTTTAACACATTAATCTATAAACGATTTTATAACTAATTTCTGAAATCTACTAACACAACGATAAAACCATCAAAACACGTTTAGCGAGTAAAAACTACAAGTGTAATCTGGTTTAAAAACTGCATGAAATTTACAATCGCCTTAATCTGTTTTTGTTTTAGCCTTTGCACATTTGCGCAAGAGCTAAACACCAATTACAAAACAGTAAAGGTAGCTGTAAGCGATAGTATAGTTATAGATAGCGTAAGTATTAATCCCAGTTGGTTTACACTAAAAACACTAGACCATACAGACATAGACAGCAGTTTTTACACGATAAACTTCCCTAAGGCATTATTGACTTTTAAGAAGCCTATTGCAACGGATTCTATTGAAATATCTTATTTAAAATTCCCCGAGTTTCTAACACAAACATACAGGCAGTTGGACGAAAGTATTATTCTTTCGGATATTAATAATCAGCAGAAATTATATAAACTCTCACAATCTACAAGTACAAAAAAATACATCCCTTTTGATGGTTTATCGACGTCTGGAAGTATTTCGCGAGGTGTTACAGTGGGTAACAATCAAAATTCAGTTTTAAACAGTGAACTCGACTTACAAATAACAGGTAAACTTAATGATAAGATTTCGTTGCGTGCCTCCATTCAAGATGCTAATATTCCGTTACAGGAAAGTGGCTATTCGCAACGTTTAGATGAATTTGACCAAGTCTTTATTGAAATATTTAGCGACAGTTGGAACATCCGAGCTGGAGATGTCGATTTACAAAACACCAAAACCTTTTTTGCGAATTTTAGTAAGCGTGTGCAAGGACTTTCCTTGAATGCAACCTTCGACCATGAACACTCTAAAACCGATGTATTTGCGGCAGGAGCTGTTGTTCGAGGACAATTTACTCGGAGTCAGTTTACCGCTCAAGAAGGTAATCAGGGGCCTTACAAACTAAAAGGTCCTAACGACGAACTTTTTGTATTAATTGTATCTGGTAGCGAAACCGTTTATGTAAATGGAATTGCTCTAGAACGTGGTGAAACCAACGATTATATTATAGATTATAATGCTGGAGAGATTATATTTAACGCTACATTTCCGGTGACTTCCGAAATGCGAATTACAGTCGATTTTCAATATAGTGAGCGCAATTACTCCAGAATTATTGGGTACGGTGGTGGCCAATATACCAGTGAAAAATTTAGCATTGGAGCCTCAGTTTATTCTGAAAACGATTCCAAAAACAGCCCTATTCAGCAAAATTTATCCTCAGATCAGGTACAAATCCTGGCTGAAGCAGGAGATGATGGTTCTAAAATGATATCGCCTTCGGCAACACCAGAAACCTATAACGAAAATCGTATTTTATACAGAAAAGATGTATTTAATTCTCAAGAAATCTTTGTGTTTTCTAACAATGTGGAAGACGAACTTTATAGTGTAAAATTCAGTTTAGTTGGCGACAATCAAGGTGATTATATTTTAAGCGACATTAATGCGATTAACAATATTTACGAATATATTGCTCCCCAAAATGGTGTCCCTCAAGGAAATTATGCTCCAGTAACACGACTTGTTGCGCCAACAAAATTACAAATTGCAGTTGTTAACGGAACCTACAAACCTTCTAATAAAACAAACATCTATTTTGAAGGTGCAGGAAGTAAAAATGATTTAAATTTATTTTCAGATTTGGACGATGCTAATAATGATGGGTTTGCAGGTAAGCTAAAAATCAATCAAAATATAATAGACCAAGATAACCTTTGGAAACTTGACGCATTTGCAGATTTTGATTATATCGAAGAAAATTTCAGAACAATTGAAGTGCTTTATAACACCGAATTTAATCGCGATTGGAACATTGAAAACACGTTTGGAAACCAGAAATTATTGGTAACCGGACTACAACTTCGACGACCTGAAAACGTATTTTTAAACTACCAGTTCGAGCATTTAAGTTATCAGAATAATTTTAATGGAAACCGACATGTAGCTAGTGGGTTTCTTCAGTTAGATAAGTTTAAGTTTTTCACGAATTCAAGTTATTTAGATTCTAAATCTAACAGCAACACCTCAACCTTTTTACGCTCGTCGAACACAGCGACCTACAGTTTTGGAAAGCCTTGGGTTGGTGCAAAATTTGCTATTGAAAACAATCAGCAAAAAGACAAAATAACAGAGACGTATTTACCGTTAAGTCAGAAATTTAAAAGTCACGAAGTCTTTACAGGAATTGGGGACAGCACTAATATTTTTGCAGAAATAGGTTTTAAATATCGAGTAAACGACAGTATTAAGAACAACGCATTACAACACGTTAATACCTCTAAAACCTACTATTTAGACTCAAGACTAATACAAAACACAAATACTAATTTATCACTTTATGTAAACTATAGAACGCTAGACAACGTTTTTGAAGACAATGAAAAATCGTTGAATTCTCGTTTGATATACAATCAAAGTTTCTTTAAGCAAATGGTGCAATGGAACACTATTTTTGAAACCAATTCTGGAACGCTACCTCAGCAAGATTTTACCTATGTAGAAGTAGAACCCGGACAAGGAAGCTACACTTGGATAGATTATAACGGGAATGGTATTCAGGAATTAGAGGAATTTGAAATCGCACAATTTCAAGATGAAGGGAAATATATACGTGTCTTATTACCAAATCAAGTGTATATAAAAACACATCAAAACAGATTGAGCCAGACGCTGACTTTAAATCCGCAACAGTGGATAAACTCGGAGTCTAGTTCGAAGTCGTTCTTATCTCATTTTTACAATCAAACAGCTTATTTAATCGATAGAAAATCGAATAGAGACGGTAATACATTTAAAATTAATCCTTTTAAAGAAGAGGAAGATAACCAACTTGGTTTGCAGTTAAATATTAGAAACGTACTGTTTTTTAATCGTGGAAAACAACGGTATACTACCTCTTATACTTTTTTAAGAAATAAGGCGAGAAATATTTTAACTATTGGATTTATTGAGAATAATGTGCGAAGTCATCAGTTAAATTTCAATCATAAATTTGCCGAAAGTTGGTTGGTTACCCTTTTAAGCAGTTCGAGTAATACCGAAAGTATTAGCGAAAATTATGTGAGTAAAAATTACAATATTGATGAAACCCAGTTTAATCCAAAACTCACCTATTTACTGAATGAAAACACCCGGTTTGATGTCTTCTATCAATTCACAAATAAAGAAAACACTATTGGTAGTTTTGAAACATTAGAACAGCAAAAATATGGGACTTCACTATCCGTTTCTAACGTTCAGAAATCGGCTATTAGTGCCGAAATTAATTACTTTTCGAATAGCTATTTTGGAAACGCAAACACACCTGTAGCCTACCAAATGTTGGAAGGTTTACAACCTGGAAAAAACTTTACTTGGACCGTTTTGGTTCAGAAAAAAATAACCAAATTTTTAGATTTAAACTTATCTTATTTTGGAAGAAAAACAGAAACAAGTAATAGTATTCATACCGGAAGTGTGCAGTTAAAAGCATATTTCTAATCTTAAATTTATAGCTAAAAAAACCCCAAGCGATAAGCTTGAGGTTTATTATATAATACGATATACGGTTCTATTACATTTTCATTAACCAAGAACGCACATCTACTTCTTTCTTTATAATATCACGAAGATCTTCAATCTTAACACGTGTTTGTTCCATAGTGTCTCTGTGACGAATAGTAACCATGTTATCTTCTAAGGTATCGTGGTCTACAGTGATACAGAACGGTGTTCCGTTAGCATCTTGTCTGCGGTAACGTCTTCCAACAGCATCTTTCTCATCGTATGCCACATTGAAATCCCATTTTAAATCTTCTACAATTTTCTTTGCAACTTCTGGTAAACCGTCCTTTTTAACTAAAGGTAAAATGGCTGCTTTTACAGGAGCTAAAACTGCTGGTAATTTTAAAACGGTTCTAGTTGTATTATTTTCCAGCTCTTCTTCTACTAAAGAATTAGAGAATACGGCTAAAAACATACGATCTAATCCGATTGATGTTTCTACCACGTAAGGAACATAACTCTTATTGTCTTCATGATCGAAATATTGCAATTTCTTTCCAGAATGCTTTTCGTGCTGACTTAAATCGAAATCTGTACGTGAGTGAATCCCTTCTAATTCTTTAAATCCGAATGGGAATTTAAACTCGATATCGGCTGCTGCATCTGCGTAATGTGCTAATTTATCGTGATCGTGGAAACGGTAATTTTCTTCTCCCATTCCTAGCGATAAATGCCATTTTAAACGTGTTTGTTTCCACTGCTCGTACCATTCTTTTTGAGTTCCTGGCTTAACAAAAAATTGCAATTCCATTTGTTCAAATTCACGCATACGGAAAATAAACTGTCGCGCCACAATCTCGTTTCTAAATGCTTTTCCTGTTTGAGCAATTCCGAAAGGAATTTTCATACGTCCGCTTTTCTGAACGTTTAAGAAATTCACAAAAATACCTTGAGCTGTTTCTGGACGTAAATATAGATCCATTGCTGTATCTGCCGAGGCTCCTATTTTTGTTCCGAACATTAAATTAAACTGTTTTACTTCAGTCCAATTTTTAGACCCCGTTAATGGATCTGCAATTTCTAATTCGTCTATAAGTGCTTTAACATCTACTAAATCTTCATTTTCTAAAGATTTACCCATACGTGCTAAAATACTGTCGATTTTCTCTTGGTATCCTACAACACGTCCATTTGTACTTACAAATTCTGCTTTATCGAAAGCGTCTCCAAAACGTTTTGCCGCCTTAGCTACTTCTTTTTCTATTTTGTTCTCTATTTTCGCGCAATAGTCTTCAATTAAAACATCTGCTCTATAACGCTTCTTAGAGTCTTTATTATCTATTAATGGATCGTTAAAGGCATCGACATGGCCGGAAGCTTTCCAAGTGGTTGGATGCATAAATATTGCAGCATCTAGGCCTACAATATTTTCATGCATTTGCACCATCGCTTTCCACCAATAGTCGCGTATATTTTTCTTTAACTCCACACCGTTTTGTGCGTAATCATATACTGCACTTAAACCGTCGTAAATTTCACTGCTCTGAAACACATAACCGTATTCCTTAGCATGAGAAATTACCTTCTTAAATTGATCATCTTGATTTGCCATGTTACAAAAATATAAAACGCCGGAAAACTAAACGTAACTTTTATTTAAAGTATTGTAAAATTTTGTAATTTAATGCTTTTGGGACTTATGTTTGGAGCGATATTCAATATTTTCTTTCCTAAAGTATGCTACAGTTGTATGAATGTTTTGGCCGATGGTGAACAGACGCTTTGTACAGATTGCAGACATAACTTACCCGTTACTCAGTTTCATTTTAATAATGATGACAGCGTGAAGAACATATTTTACGGACGAGTGAAAGTTGAAAACGCTACTGCCCTACTACGTTTCGAAAAGAAAGGCATCACTCAGAAACTCATTCATCAGTTAAAATATAAAGGACAAGAGCCTATTGGAACATTTTTAGGCGATTGGTTGGGTGGCGATTTACAAACTTTAGATGCTTATAAAACTGTAGATGTGGTTATACCTGTACCGTTACATAAAACGAAACTTAAAAAACGTGGCTATAATCAGGTTTCAAAATTCGGAATGCAACTGGCAGAAGCTTTACAGGCCAATTATATAGACGATGTGTTAATTAAAATTACAAAAACACATTCTCAAGTATCTAAAAACCGTTTAAGCCGGTGGAGCGATGCGAACACCATATTTAGCACGCA
Organism: Formosa sp. F44; assembly: GCF_056238645.1. The sequence continues at coordinate 482,147 of NZ_JBWDLJ010000002.1, read as the reverse complement.
GAATCTAGATAAAATAAACAACAAACACATTTTAATAGTAGACGACATTATTACCACGGGAGCAACCTTGGAAGCGTGTATAAATTTACTGCGTTCTGCTAAAAATGTTAAAATATCCATTGCAGTTATGGCAATTGCTTAAACTGTTTTCGGTTACTGCTAAATAAATTGTTTCTTTGCGTAAATTCTAATTGAATAATGAGTAAAACGCTTTCAAATTTTTTGTTCATAAGTGTCCTATGTCTATGTATCGCAAATTGCGCCAACAGAGGAACCCCTTCTGGAGGACCTAAAGATGAAACTGCACCTGTTATTACAAAATCGGTGCCGGAAAACTACACAACAAATTTTAGGGCGAAGGAAATTAGAATCTATTTTAACGAATACATTAAAACCAAAGATTTAAGTAAACAGCTTATTATTTCGCCTCCAATGGATACGCAACCTGAGATTACACCTTTAGGAACAGCGAGTAAATACTTAACCATTGTAATTCACGATACTTTGGCTCCCAACACAACTTATGCTATAAATTTTGGAAGCAGTATTGTGGATAATAACGAAGGAAATCCTTTTCCGTATTATAAATATGTATTCTCCACAGGTAGTTATATAGATTCTTTAACAGTACCTGGAATAATATTGGATGCCACCTTAAAGGAGCCAGATAATTTTGTTACGGTAGCTTTATATGAAGTAGACTCGACATACACCGACTCGATTATCTATAAAAAGAAACCTAAATATATTACAAACACATTAGACAGTATAACCTCGTTTGTGTTAGAAAACATAAAAGCAGGGACGTATCTTTTAACTGCAATGAAGGACGAAAACCAAGATTTTTTATTTCAACAAAAGACAGATAAAATTGCATTTTTAGAAGAGTTTATTACCGTACCAAAAGACACCACTTATGTCTTAAAGTTATTTAATGAAGACTTAGATTTTAAAACTTTTAAGCCTCGATTAGTTTCTAAAGGAAAAATTGCATTTGGGTATGAAGGAGATTACGAAAACATGTCTATTGACTTGCTAACAGATACCCCAAGTGATTTTGAAGAACGCATAACTAAACACCCTAAAACAGACTCCTTACTGTACTGGTATCGTCCAAAGCTAGAAACTGATTCTTTACTATTTAAGGTTGCTTATAAAAATACGGTGGTTGATACTTTTAATGTAAAAATTACAGATAAATATCAGGATTCTTTAACGGTTACAGGTGCGCCTAACGGACCGATTAATTTTAATGAGGATTTTGTTTTAACTGCAACAACGCCAATTAAATCTCTAAATAAATCTTTTATTTCTTTTATAGATAAAGATTCTGTAGTTGTGCCATTCACCACTAAAATGGACACACTAAATAATAACATTAGTTTTTTGTTTGATAAACAAGAAAACTCAAAATATCGTTTACAATTATTTCCTGAAGCGATAACAGACTTTTACGACAATAAAAACGATACTTTACAATTTATTTTCCAAACTAAGGGTTACGACGACTATCCGAATGTACGTGTACTGCCAAGAAATGCTGTTTATCCAATTATCGTACAACTAACCAATGCAAAAGGCGAAGTAAAGTACGAACAATACAGCACAGAGCCTAAACCCATAGACTTTAAGTATCTGACTAATGGAAAGTATTTTATTAGAGTAATATTCGACAAAAATGAGAATAAGAAATACGATACAGGTAGTTATCTAAAGAAAATACAACCAGAACGCGTGAGTTATTATCCGGACGAGATTGAAGTACGTTCAGGTTTCGATTCTGAATACGAGTTTATTCTAAACTAAAAGTATCTCTGTCGTTAAGGAATTTAAATTTTTGTCGGGTGTTTACAACATGTTCTTTGTTTAAAACAACAATGCGATAGCCAACTTCGTTCTCTACAAACTCAGAAATCTTTTCGCCTAAAGTATTATACACAGCCGAATGCCCTGAATACTCATGGCCTTTTTTATCTGTGCCTACACGGTTAACACCTACACAATAACACATGTTTTCAATGGCTCTGGCTTGAAGTAAAGCATCCCAAGCATTTACACGTAGTTTTGGCCAATTAGCTACATAAAATAACACCTCGTAATCGTTATTAAAACGTGACCATACAGGAAACCTTAAATCGTAACAGACCAGCGGATAAAGCGACCATCCTTTATATCCTATAATGGTGCGTTCTGTACCTGCTGTGTAAATTTTATCTTCCCCTGCTAGAGTAAAAGTATGTCGTTTTTTATACGATTTTATATCGCCATTCGGATATGCGAAGATTAACTGATTATAATAATTGTTGTCTTCGGAAATAATTAGACTTCCCATAATAGCGGCCTGTTTTTTAGCCGCGAGTTTAGACATCCAAGTTACAGACACACCCGAAAGCAGTTCTGCGTGCTTTGTGGCATTCATAGTAAAGCCAGTAGTAAACATCTCGGGAAGTACAATAATATCTACCACATCAGAAATAGATTCTATAAGCGCTTCAATATTATCGCGATTTGCGTTAGGATCTTCCCAAACTAAATCCGTCTGAATTAGCGCGATATGTAAATGGTCTTGCATTAAAAAATCACAAATCTCTTTTCGTTATTAGACATACGTTCTGCTTTTTCTTGAGCTCTTAATTCTTTTCGGTAAGCTTTAGCTATCGCCTTATTCTGTATCCTTTTGTTTCTTTTTTCTTTTCTATATTCTTCTGCTCTAATAGCATATGCTTCGAAAATTGCACGCTGATCGTCTAATGTTATACTTTCGGTGACATCGTAACCATGTAACAATATAGACGAGCCTTTTACTTCGTAAACGTTATTCTTATATTCAATTTCCTGCGCGTTTAAAGCCGAAATTAAAAACAGAGAAAACATAAGGGTTAAAAGTAGTTGTTTTACCATATTAGATCTATTTGGGACTACAAAACTACTAAAAATCAGTGGAATTACACAAAATATCCGATGAACTGCATATTTAGAATATTCTTGCTCATTTAAACCAAATTCAGATGTGGTATTTACTTTTCTAAACTGTCCGTTTTATTCAAGCCTTTTTTATCTTTGCAAAACTTAAAAATAAACTCATGAAATTAATAAAGATTTTAATTCTTTTTATCACCATTCAGGTCAGTGCACAACAGGGTGGTATGTGGATTCCTTCACTCCTTCAAGGTATGAACGAAGACGATATGGAATCTTTGGGGAGCAAACTTTCTGCCAAAGATATTTACGATGTTAACCAGTCTAGTTTAAAAGATGCCATTGGTCATTTTAACGGTGGTTGCACCAGTGAAGTCATTTCTAAACGCGGTTTACTTCTAACTAACCACCACTGCGGTTACGGCCAAATCCAATCACATTCTTCGTTAGAAAATGATTATTTAAAAGATGGGTTCTGGGCCAAAAATTTTGAAGACGAATTACCAAATAATGGATTGTATGTCGAATTTATTGTTCGTATTGAAGATGTTACTTCTCAGGTTTTAGAGGGCGTAACAGAAAATATGACGGCAAGAGAAAAGCAAGCTAAAACAGATGGAAATAGTAACAGAATTCAATCGGCTACCAAAAAAGAAGATTGGCAAAACACGAAAATAAAATCGTTTTATAAAGGAAACCAGTATTTCTTATTTGTTACTGAGCGTTTTGAAGACATTCGTTTAGTTGGTGCGCCTCCAACAAGTATTGGGAAATTTGGTTCGGATACAGACAACTGGGTTTGGCCAAGACACACGGGCGATTTTTCCCTTTTCAGAATTTATGCCGATAAAAACAATCGTCCAGCCGCGTATTCTAAAGACAACAAACCTTATAAGCCTAAGCACTTTTTACCAGTATCTTTAGATGGTATTAGTGAAGGAGATTTCACCTTAGTTTTTGGTTTTCCTGGAACTACCGAAGAATATCTACCAGCCGTTGCCATTAAGGAAATTACAGAGCAATTAAACCCTAGCAACATTGCTATTCGTGAAGCCGCGTTAAAGGTGATTGACAAAAAAATGCAAGAAAGCGATGAAATTCGTATTCAATACGCTTCAAAACAAGCACGAATTGCAAATTATTGGAAAAAATGGATTGGGGAAAACACAGGTATTAAGAAGAGTAATGCCATTGCAAAAAAGCAAGCCGAAGAAGCGATCTTTACCGAAGCCCTGAAAAAACAAAATTTAGAAGGTAAATTCGGAAATATACTACCTGAACTTGAAACTCAATATGAAGCGTTTGCCCCTGTAGATATAAAACGAAGCAATTTTGTTGAAATATTTGTTAGAACCAACGAGCTTATGTCTATGATGTTTGGACTAACCCAAATGGAAAATGCTTCATTTAAAGGAGAAGATGCTTTTAACGCAGCCAGAGAATCTATGCAAGGTAAAATTAAAAGCACACTTAAAAACTTTAACGCAGAAGTAGACCAAGGTGTTTTTGAAGCTATAATGCCATTTTACACAGAAAATATAGATGCATCTATTTACGAAAAAACAGCATTTACAAATCTTGATAGTGCCATGTCGTTACTAGAAGGTTCGAGTACCGAAGTTCTTGAGAAATTAAACAAAGATGCTGCTTATGCCTATGCTAAGCCTTTTATAATAGATTTCTACACCAATATAGAACCTGATTTCCAAGAGAAAAACACAGCAATAAATGCCTTAGAAACACAGTATATGAAAGCACTTATGCAAGTTGTTCCTAACGAGCGTTATTATCCAGATGCTAATAGTACACTGCGTGTTACTTACGGTCAGGTGCGCGGTTACACCCCTAGAGACGCAGTTTACTACAATCCGGTATCTTATTTAGATGGTGTCATGGAAAAATATATTCCAGGTGATTATGAGTTTGATGTGCCACAAAAACTTCAAGATTTATATACCACTAAAGATTACGGACGCTACGCCGACAAAAACGGAAAACTTCCTGTATGTTTTTTAGGAACGAACCATACTACTGGAGGGAATTCTGGAAGTCCTGCTATTGATGCCAAAGGAAACCTAATCGGATTAAATTTTGACCGTGTATGGGAAGGAACAATGAGCGATATGAATTACGATCCTGAAATTTGTAGAAATATTATGGTCGATATTCGCTACGTATTATTTATAATCGATAAATATGCAGGTGCAGAGCGCTTAATTAAAGAGATGAAATTAGTACATCCTAAAAAGTAAATTAATATCTTTTTTAGAGCACATAATTTATAATAAAAAGCGAGGTTTATGCCTCGCTTTTTTTATTCCAAAAACAAATATACCTACAGATATACTCCCTAATCTTGCCATGCCATCACCCATGCTAAATTCTTCTTTTTAGTACTGAAAGCATATTATATTAAGTAAATAAAACGGTTAATACGCTTAATAAGTCAAAACCTAAAAAACGTAATATTTAAGTAACATTACATTTTTTAATTTTGGCCATGATTATACTTAAGACCAAACGCTACCTAACAAGGATTACTACTTGTAACCCTATTATTTTATCATTTTTATGTGCCTTTGTTTTCTTCAACAAGCCTGTACACGCACAAGAATCCCATAATAATTCTCGTACCAACATAGATTCAGTTTTCACAGAATTAAAAGTGCAATTGGATAAAGCAGAATATAACAAGAACCGTCAAACCATTATTAATTCACATATTAAACTTGGGAATTTCTATGAGCGTTTAGGTATAGAAAACGAAGCTATAAAACATTATCATAATGCTTTAGAACAACATAATCAGGCAGATACAACAGCGGTTTATATTGGAAATAAAATGAGTAGCATCTACTTATCTTTAAAGCAATATAAAAATGCAACGACTTATTTAACTAAAAGTTTAGCCATTGCAGAACAAATTAATTTTAAAAAAGGAACAGCCATCTGTTACGGGCTATTAGGAAGTGTGGCCGAAAAAGAATCTAATTACGAATTAGCATTAAAAAATCAGGAGGAAAGTTTAGCTATTTTTAAAACGCTTTCCGACAGCACCGGTTTAGCTATTACGTACGAAAACATTGGAAGTATTTACGAAGACCTCGAGCAATATGATCCGGCACTAAACTATTTTCTAAAAGCGAAAACTTACTCTAAAAGCATTCCGTCTTATATTAAAATAAATATTCTAAATAATATTGGAGATGCCCATAGAAAAATGATGAAGCCAAAGGAAGCGCTTCCCTACTCCGTATTAGCGCTTCAAAAATCTAGGGCCGCTAAAAACACTCATCAACAAGCATCCGCACTTAAAGATTTGGCTTTAATTTATGCCGATTTAGACGATTATAAAACCGCGTTCAATTATATGTTAAAGTATAAAGAACTGAATGAAAAACAGATTGAAAGTCAAAATACAGAATTAGTTAGTTCCTTACAAATCCTCTACGAAGTCGAGGAACGAGAAGCTCAAGTAAAACTACTAAATACGCAACATGAGGTAGATACAATAAGACAAAATATTATTTTACTGTCTTGCACGTTTCTTATGTTGCTATTGTTAGGATGGTTCTTATATTTTAGAAAACGCAAGAAACAGCAATCCAAAATTCAGCATTATAAGAATGAATTACTACAAGCTAATCTAGATAAGAAAACACAAGAAGAAGCTACGTTACAAAGAGAAATAGACATTAAAATTTCGGCACTTACAAATTATAGTTTGCATTTGTCACACAAAAATAAAATGATTTCAGACATATCAAGAACGCTTACAAACATAAAAGATAGAAATACGGTATTAATCAAATCTAAGCTCGAAGCGCTCATAAAAGAGATTAATTTAGATTTATCTCAAGAACAAGAGTGGACAGAATTCATTAGTTATTTCGAACAAATTAATCCACATTTTTTTCAAAGGCTAAAAAACGCTGTTACAAAGGAATTAACACCTTCCGAATTGCGATTATGTATGCTTCTTAAGCTAAATCTCTCATCGAAAGACATTGCTTCAATACTTCGCATCACCCCTGATAGTGTGCGAATTGCGCGCTACAGAGTCCGAAAAAAACTTCCAATAGATTCTAAAGAAGATCTTCAAACCTTTCTTCTAGATCTATAATGTAATGTTTCTAGAATATTATCAACCTGTAATTACAATGTTAATGTTGCCTTAGAATATAGGCCGATATGCGCTGTTTATCACGTTTTGTTAACGGTTACTTTAGATCAAAATCAAGCTCTCAATCTAACTTTGCTCAAAAATTAACTTAACAAATAATTATGAAAAACTGGATTACTTTAATGATGCTTGTGGTAACAACTTTTAGCACATTAGCACAAACCGGACAAGTACAAGGACTCATTATAGATGAGAATAATATTACCATTCCTGGTGCTTCCGTATTACTTGAAGAGCTTAATAAAGGAGCTATATCCGACTTTAACGGAAAATTTACACTGGTAAATGTTGAAGCTGGAACGTACACCTTAATTATTAAATATTTAGGGTATTCTGAGTACCAACAACAAATCACTGTTAACCCTACACAAACAACAAATTTGGATATAACTCTAGAAGAGCAAGCAACAGAGTTAGACGAGGTAAAAGTGGTTTCTTTCGGATTTGGATCTCAGGCGAGAGCACTTAACACTCAGAAAAACAAGAAAAACATTACCAACATTGTATCTACAGACCAAATCGGTAAATTTCCGGATGCTAATATTGGTGATGCGATAAAGCGTATTCCAGGTATAACCATGCAAATGGATCAAGGTGAAGCGAGAGATATAATTGTTCGTGGTTTATCGCCTCAATTAAACTCTGTAACCTTAAACGGTAGCCGTATTCCTTCTGCCGAAGCCGATAACAGAAATGTACAAATGGACCTTATTCCTTCAGATATGATTCAAACAGTCGAGGTTAACAAGGCAGTTACTCCAGATATGGATGCAGACGCTATTGGTGGTTCTGTAAACTTAATTACAAGAACATCGCCTCAAGGATTTCGCTTATCGGCGACAGGTGGTTCTGGTATTAACTTAATAAATGATAAACGTATTTTAAACGGATCGTTTTTAGTAGGAGACCGTAGTAAAAACAATAAATTTGGATGGGTTGTTGCCGCCTCTTATAACGATTCGGAATTTGGTTCTGATAATGTTGAAGCCGAATGGGATGACGAATTTGAATACAACACTGGAGAAGAGGATGACGAAGGTGAACCGATTATGCAGGAAGTAGACGTAAATCCATACGCCAATGTTTCCGAAATTAGAGAGTATCAAATTCAGCGTATTCGTCGTAGTTTTTCAGCCAACTTCGATTATAAATTAAACGACTACAATACACTTTACTTTAAATCTATTTACAACTGGAGAGATGATCGTGAAAATAGATATGTATTAGAACAAGAAATTTTAGATGGTGAAGACATTGGAATTGGTGATTTCAGTATCGATTCTAACAACAATTTATCGGCATTTCCGGTATCTGCTAAACGAGAAGTTAAAGGAGGAATTGATAATAACCGTTCTAAAAACACACGTTTAGAAGACCAGCGTATGCAAAATTATAGCTTAAGCGGAGATCACTTAATAAACAATTTACAAGTCGATTGGATGGCATCTTACTCTAAAGCTTCTGAAGAGCGCTTAAACGAGCGTTATTTAGTACACGAAAGCGAGTATGGTATTAATTTTAATAACAATACCAACAGTCCGTATTATGCACCACAGAGTGCTACCGATGCCGATTTTAGACTTTTCGAATTCGATGAATTATACGAAGAAAATCAATATACAGACGAAACAGATTTTAATGTTTTAGTGAATTTTGAAGTTCCTCTTCATCTTTTCGATAAAGAAAATGGAACACTAAAATTTGGGGCTAAAACAAGAATTAAAGAAAAGCAACAAGACAACGATTATATGGAATATTCTCCAGAAAATGACAGTATGGAGTTCTTAGGAGATATCCCAACTAGAGATTATTCAGAACGCGACTTTAATCCTGGAAGTCAATATCAAATCGGTTATTTTGCAACGCCAGAATTTTTAGGAAATTTAGATCTTTACGACAGCTCGCTTTTCGAAGCGGAAGACAAACCTGAAGAATACGCTACAGGAAATTTCAAGGTCAAAGAAAATGTGTACGCCGCATATGTAATGACCGATCAAAATATTACAGATAACTTTAGTTTCTTACTTGGTGTGCGTTTAGAACACACTATGGCAGATGCTGTTGGGAATGAAATTATTTTTAATGAAGATGGAGATATTGATGAAATTGGAGATGTTTTAGCCATTTCGCCAGTGACCAGTAAAAACGATTACACCAATATTTTACCAAGTTTACATTTAAAATACGATGTAACAGACCACACGGTATTGCGTTTTGCTTGGACCAACACCATTGCTAGACCTAACTACGAAGATATTGTACCTTCTAGAGAAATTAACAATGAAGACGACGAAATTAGTTTAGGAAACCCTGATTTAAACCCTACAACATCTATGAACTTCGACCTTATGGCAGAGCATTACTTTACTAACGTCGGCTTGGTTTCTGGAGGATTGTTTTACAAAAACATACACGATTTTATCTACACGTTCCAATACGAAGATGAAAATGGTTTTGAAGTCTACCAACCATTTAACGGAGACAAGGCAAACCTGTTCGGTTTTGAAGCCGCTTACCAGCGTCAGTTAGATTTCTTACCTGGTTTTCTTCAGAATTTAAATATTTATTTAAACTATACGTATCTTAAATCTGATGCTTCTGGAATTAGAAATGAAGATGGAGAAGAGCGCGACGATTTAGATTTACCTCAAACCGCTCCAAATATGTTTAATGCATCTTTAGGCTATACAAGTAAATACTTTAGTTTACGTCTATCTGGGAACTATTCTGATGCGTATATTGATGAAATTGGCGGACGTGCTTTTGAAGACCGTTATTACGACGAGCAATTCTTTTTAGATTTTAATGCACGTGCAAACATCACTAAACAATTAAGTTTTTACGTCGATGTAAATAACATTACAAACCAACCATTACGTTATTATCAAGGTTCTAGCGAGAGAACGATGCAAATGGAATATTACCAAGCACGCGTAACATTCGGATTAAAATACGACCTTTTCAGAAAATAAATCAACTTCCTATTATGTCTAAGGCATAATAGCACCTATAAACTCATATAAAAGACACTTAACATGAAAAAATATTTATTAAGTATCGCTGTAGCCTCAGTTTGTTTTACAGCTTGTAAAAATACGACTACGTTGCCTGAAATTAAGCCCACTTTAGTTTCTCAAAAAACACCTCACGACACAGACGATCCTGCCATTTGGGTAAACAAAAACAATCCAGCGCAAAGTATTGTGTTTGGGACAGATAAAGACGAAGTTAATGGTGGTGTTTATGCCTTCGACTTAGACGGGAAAATAATTAAAGAGAAAAGTCTTACCGGTGTAAGTTATCCTAACAATGTAGATATAGAATACGATTTCGCCTTAAACGATTCGACTAAAATCGACATTATGATGTTTAGCGAACGAGAAAAAAACCAAATGCGATTGTATGCTGTCCCAGACATGACACCCATAGACAACGGCGGATTTCCTGTTTTTGAAGATGAAACCGATTTAGAGTTAAGACGTCCTATGGGAATAAGTATCTATAAAAATCCTGCTACCAATAAGACTTACGCTATTGTTAGTCGTAAAAAAGGACCAACAGAAGGCTATTTATACCAATACGAGTTAATAACAAACAACAGTAAAGTAACTGCGAAATTGGTTAGAAAATTCGGAACCTTTAGCGGACAAAAAGAAATTGAAGCTATTGTTGTAGATGATGCTTTAGGACATGTATATTTTTCTGACGAAGGTGTTGGTATACGTAAATTCTATGCAGACCCAGCAAAAGGAGATGCTCAAATTTCAATGTTTGGATCTGAATATTTTACAGATGATATTGAAGGAATCGCCTTAGCAACTTATACTAATAATGAAGGTTTTTTAATTGTTTCTAACCAACAAGATCACAGCTTTAATATTTTTAAACGAGGCGATAATAGCTATGTAAAAACATTAAATTTAGGAACTATTGAAACCGATGGTTGCGATGTGACCACACAGCCTTTAGGGAGTAAATATCCAAACGGATTATTTGTATCTATGAACGATGAAAAAGATTTCTTTTTCCACAGTTTAGATTCTTTACAATTGAGATAATTTTAAAATCAAAATAAAAAAACATCAAACGCCACTTTTAAAAATGAAAGTGGCGTTTTTTTTACACTGCCGATTAAGTAAAAACCATGTCCTTTTAGGGTGTTCGAGCGGAGTCAAGAACTAAAAAAAAAGAACACTTCATTTTTCTTCCATTAAGCCCATATTTCGCAGAAAAATATAATTAATAATACACCATAAAATAGCTCTATTATTTTTGGTTCTATCTAAAAATAATACACGCAAAAAACCAGTGAGTAGTTCAAAACGAAAACTGCTTATTATTCGAAGAATTAGTAAGACAATTAATAAGATTAAAACAGAAACAAAAAATACACTTAACAAACTAACTTACAACTATTTAAACCTTTACAACCCTTAAGTCTTTATTAAAAATTAATCGGCTTTTAGGAATAAAAATAATGTAGTAAAATCAACATGGAATTCAAAAAATAGCATTTCTTAAAAACAATAGAATATTTTGTTTTTTAATATATTTTAAGGGTTATATAATTTCCATTTTTTTAAGTAAAAAACTAGCATTCATATTCTGGCAAATTCCATCTTTAAATGTATAATCAAAGTGTAATTCGTCGTTAATAATTTCTGCATCGAAATAATGGTTTTTAACCTGAGATAATTCTTCCGAAATCTCACATAAACTCAAGTCGTGCGTCGCAATAATTCCTGTTGCATTCGAGGCTACTAATTTCTCGACAAATTTACGCGAACCAATTGCTTTATCGGTACTATTTGTTCCTTTTAAAATTTCATCTAAAACAATAAAATAACGATCGGTTTGTATGGCATCTACAATGTATTTTAAACGCGTTAATTCCGAAAAAAAGTACGAACTATCGTCGGTTAACGAATCGCTTGTACGCATACTTGTAATTAACTTTATCGGATTGTAAGTACTTATTTCGGCACACACAGGAAGCCCCACATTCGCCATAACAATATGCAAGGAAACGGTTCTAAGAAACGTACTTTTCCCAGCCATGTTTGCACCTGTGATAATAAAAAACTCCTCGTTTTTAATATTTAAATCGTTATCTACGCGCTTCTCTGCTTTTAACAACGGATGTCCTAAGTTTTTAGCTAAAATGACATCTTGATTTTTATTGATTTCAGGGAAGATAAATTCAGGATTATTGAAGGTATAATTTCCTAAAGAATTATACGCATCAAAAAATGAAATCACATCGAACCAGTCTGTTGTTTTATGGGCGTATTTCTTTATCCATTGCTCGATGGCATAAGCGTCTTTAATATCGAGTAAAAAGAATCCATTTCCGAAAATAGCAGATATTAAATTGTTCCGATTATCTAAACGATCTAATAATCGAGATAATTCTGAAAATATTTCTGAAGCTTTCTCTCGGTCTTGAGTAATCATTTTTTGTTTTTCAATCAGTAATTCCGATTGAAAAGTTTCTTGTTCAATTTTATCTAGTAAACCGGCATACTGCTTAAAAGTCTCCTTTAACTTATCTGTTTTAGATGCAATAATATTTATAGATTTTAAATAGATTCCCGTAGTTACTAATCCCAGTAACAACCAAATTCCTAATAAATTTGCAGACACCATATTTACATACACAAAAGCAAAAATTACTAATGTTACAAGTGTGAATATCCAAGGTAATACTTTTAGAAAAGGTTTGAATTTAGGTTTGTAATTAGACAACCACTCATTAATAGTTTTAGCAGGTGTTTCAACCTGTATCAAACTAGCAATAGCACTATAATTCTGTCTCCAAATGGCTTTATCTGAAAGCTCTTTAATAGCTTCCTGACGTGTTGTTATATTATCAATTTCATTTGCTTTAAGTGCTTCGGAAAGCTTCTCTGTACCCTCTTTTATATACGTTCTATTAATGTTCTGAAAAAAAGATCCACGTCCAAACAAATCGATATCTAAACAATATTCGTGTAAAGGATCTTGAAACTCTAAACCGTCTAAACGATCGAAAAACCCTTCATTTTTAATCTTTATTTCATCTTCATTTACTGCGACAATAGCTTTTTCTAAATTACGCTTCTGTTTAATATTGGTATACTTCAGTAATAAAAACAAAAACAGGCTTATTCCAACTACAGCAATAGCTACTGCAACTTGCCAATTAGAAAACGTTAAATACACAGCATATGCAGCAACTAAAAACACCACTAATCGCAAAATACTTAGTAATCGCATTTGTTTGTTAAGTGCAGTAGCTTTTACTTGATGAATTTGAGCTTGTTCTTTATAAAAAGTAATTGGAGATTTCATTCGGGGAAATATATGTAATTAAATAACACGGATAAAACTAAACAAAAAATCCCAAGCTGTGTGCTTGGGATTCTTAATATTATAACAATTAAAAGGTTTAGATTATCCTTTTACATTTGCTTTCATAAATTCTCTATTCATACGTGCAATGTTGTCTAAAGAAATGCCTTTAGGACATTCTACCTCGCATGCTCCAGTGTTGGTACAGTTACCAAAACCTTCAAGATCCATTTGCGCAACCATGTTTTTAACACGTTCGGCAGCTTCAACTTGACCTTGTGGTAATAATGCGTATTGAGATACTTTAGCTCCTACGAATAACATCGCAGAAGAGTTTTTACAACTTGCAACACAAGCACCACAACCAATACATGCTGCAGCATCCATAGCTTCGTCGGCAGCGATCTTAGAAATTGGTAAGGAGTTTGCATCTTGAGTATTTCCAGACGTATTTACAGAAATATAACCTCCTGCTTGCTGTATACGTTCGAAAGCCATTCTATCTACAATTAAATCCTTTATTACCGGGAAAGCTGCTGCTCTCCATGGTTCGATAGTAATGGTATCGCCATCATTAAACATTCTCATGTGTAATTGACAGGTTGTGATTCCACGGTCTGGACCGTGAGCTTCACCATTAATATATAAAGAACACATACCACAAATTCCTTCACGACAATCATGATCGAAAGCTACTGGCTGTTCGCCAGAGTTTACTAATTGTTCGTTAAGAACATCCATCATTTCAAGAAAAGACATATGTTCTGAGATATCAGTTACTTTATAATCGACCATTTGACCCTTTGTACTTGAGTCTTTTTGTCTCCAAATCTTAAGCGTTAGATTCATATTATCCATAATGTCAATCTTATTTGTATGAACGTTGTTTCAGTTCAATATCTTTAAATTCTAATTCTTCTTTATGTAGAACCGCATCTGCAGGTTCTCCTTTGTATTCCCAAGCCGATACAAACGCAAAGTTAACATCGTCACGTTTTGCTTCACCTTTTTGCTCACCGTCTAATTCTACCGACTCTTCTCTAAAGTGACCTCCACAAGATTCTCTTCTTACTAAAGCATCTTTAGCGAACAATTCTCCTAATTCTAAGAAATCTGCTACACGTCCAGCTTTTTCTAGTTCTACGTTCATTTCGTTTGCAGAACCAGGAACCTTAACTTCTTTCCAGAATTCTTCACGAATCGCTTTAATTTCGGCCATAGCTTCTGTTAAACCTTTTTCGTTTCTAGACATTCCTACTTTATCCCACATTACTTTTCCAAGTTTTTTGTGGAAGTAATCTACAGATTTTGTTCCCTTGTTGTTAATGAAGAAATCGATACGATCTTTAACTTCTTTTTCAACTTCGTCAAATTCTGGTGTGTTTGTTGGAATTTTTCCGGTTCTAATATCGTGAGATAAATAATCTCCAATAGTATAAGGTAATACAAAATAACCATCGGCTAAACCTTGCATTAAGGCCGAAGCTCCAAGTCTGTTTGCACCGTGATCAGAGAAGTTTGCTTCACCAATACAGTAAAGACCTTCTACAGTAGTCATTAAGTTATAGTCTACCCAAATACCACCCATTGTATAGTGCGTTGCAGGGTAAATCATCATTGGCGTTTTGTATGGATTCTCATCTACGATTTTCTCATACATTTGGAATAAGTTTCCGTATTTCGCCTCAACAATCGCTTGTCCTAATTCGTATATTTTAGCTGGAGTAGCATCTTTTATACCGTGAATTTTAGCTTGCTCTTTTCCGTAACGTTCAATAGCAAATGCGAAATCTAAGTATACCGCTTCACCAGTTGCGTTAACACCGTAACCAGCATCACAACGTTCTTTAGCTGCTCTAGAAGCCACATCACGAGGTACTAAGTTACCAAAGGCAGGGTAACGTCTTTCTAAGTAATAATCTCTATCTGCTTCAGCAATATCCGTAGGTTTTAATTTCCCTTGTTGAATCGCTTTAGCATCTTCTAATTTAGCAGGAACCCAAATACGACCATCGTTACGTAAAGACTCAGACATCAATGTTAATTTTGACTGATAATCTCCCGAACGTGGAATACATGTTGGGTGAATTTGTGTATAACACGGGTTTGCGAAATACGCTCCTTTTTTATGAATTTTCCAAGCCGCCGTAGCGTTAGAACCCATGGCGTTAGTCGATAAGAAATACACATTTCCGTATCCTCCAGTTGCAATAACTACAGCATGTGCAGAATGACGTTCTATTTCACCTGTAATTAAATTACGTGCGATAATTCCTCTAGCTTTTCCACCTATTTTAACAACGTCTAACATTTCGTGACGATTGAACATTTCAATCTTTCCACGAGCAATCTGACGGTTCATTGCTGAATATGCTCCTAATAATAATTGTTGTCCTGTTTGTCCTTTAGCATAAAATGTTCTTGACACTAATACACCACCAAACGAACGGTTATCTAATAGTCCACCGTAATCACGTGCAAAAGGAACCCCTTGAGCCACACATTGGTCGATAATATTACCAGACACCTCAGCCAAACGGTGAACGTTTGCTTCACGAGAACGGTAATCTCCACCTTTTACGGTATCGTAAAATAATCTATAATTTGAATCCCCATCACCTTGATAGTTCTTTGCTGCATTTATCCCTCCTTGAGCCGCAATTGAGTGCGCACGTCTCGGAGAATCTTGATAAGCAAATGCTTTTACGTTATATCCTAATTCAGCTAATGTTGCTGCTGCCGAACCTCCTGCTAAACCTGTACCAACAACAATAATATCTATATTACGTTTGTTTGCAGGGTTTACAAGATCTATATGATTTTTGTAATCTGTCCATTTATCTTTAATTGGACCTTCTGGTACTTTTGAATCTAAAGCCATTTGTATTTAAGATTAATGGTTAAAAAAATGATAAAGTGCAATAAAGATAAACCCTAAAGGGATTATTATTGAGTATGCTTTACCTATAGTTTGCAATGTCTTTTTTCTTCCGGCTGTTCCTCCCATAGATTGGAACGCAGATGTGAAACCGTGTAATAAGTGTAATGCTAAAAACACGAAGGCTATAACATAAGCTCCTACACGAATAGGATTTGCAAATTTATGAACTAATTCTTCGTAATAACGGAAACCTTCTACACCTTCCATGGTACCAGACCAATCGCCATTAATAAACTTTGTATTAATTTCTGGAAACCAAAAATCGATAAAATGTAAGATGATGAATGCTAAAATAGCAACACCACTCCAAATCATATTTCTACTCATCCAAGTAGAATTTGCTGCACCGTTGTTTTGTGCATACTTTACACCATTTGCTTTTCTGTTTCTAATTTCTAATACAAACCCCATTACAAAGTGAAATACAACTCCAAATATTAAAACCGGCTGTAACGCAAATTGAATTAAAGGATTTGTTCCCATAAAATGGGATACTTCGTTAAAAAGCTCAGGACTAAATACCGATAAAATGTTGATGGCAAAATGCTGAAGCAAGAAAAACATAAGAAAGAAGGCTGAAAGCGCCATAGCAACTTTTCTTCCTATTGATGAATTTAAAAATCCGCTCATTTTTTTATAATTAGTTTTATTCCCAACAAATTTAAACTAGAATAGTTTTATAGGCAAAAACTCGGACCTTTTAATTTATATTTAGAACGATTTTAAAGAACTCTATAACTTACTACAAAACAGCGAGTTACAAGGACGTAAAAAAGAAGTCAAACGTTGACGCAAAAACTTTTAAGGTTCTGCTTTTAAAGTTCGTCTAATTTTAACTTAAAACAGCAGTTTTAGTAAATACGTAGACAACACCTACACACAATTACGTAGTAATACTAAATGTAGTCTTAAACTAAAACCTTTAACATCATTTTAAGTAATCTATTTATACCAACACCTATTATATATGTAATTTTGAGAAATCATCATTTTAAACTTATTTCACATGAAATATCATCACATAAATTCAGACTTATTCATTCAGAATAGAGCAAATTTTAAAGCTCAAATGAAACCGAAAAGCTTGGCTGTTTTTAATTCCAACGACGTTTACCCTATTGGCGCAGATAGCGCGTTACCATTTCAACAAGATCGCAATATTTTTTACTTAAGCGGTGTAGACCAAGAAAGCAGTATTTTAGTTTTATTTCCAGATTGCCCAAATCCAAAGCATCGAGAAATATTATTCTTAACAGAAACCAACGAACATATAGCTGTTTGGGAAGGCGCCAAATTAGATAAAGATGCTGCATTTAAAACTTCAGGAATTAAAACGGTGTATTGGTTACAAGATTTCGAACGTGTTTTTAAAGAAATCATGACACAGTGTGAAACGGTTTACGTGAACACCAACGAACATTATAGAGCCAATGTAGAAACAGAAACTCGCGAAGACCGTTTTAACAAGTGGCTACGAGAGCAATATCCAGCGCACAGTGTTGCAAAAAGCAATCCGATTTTGCAACGTTTACGCTCCGTAAAAAATCAAATAGAAATTGATTTAATTCAGCAAGCTTGCGATATTACCGAAAAAGGCTTCCGTCGTATTTTAGAGTTCGTAAAGCCAGGCGTTATGGAATACAATATTGAAGCTGAATTTATGCACGAATTTTTAAATAATCGCTCTAAAGGGTTTGCATATACACCAATAGTAGCTTCTGGAAATAATGCCAACGTATTACACTATATTGAAAACAATCAAGAATGTAAAGCTGGCGATTTAATATTGTTAGATGTTGGCGCAGAGTATGCAAATTACTCGTCGGACATGTCTAGAACAATTCCGGTATCAGGAAAATTTACAGACAGACAAAAACAAGTATACAACGCTATTAATCGCGTAAAAAACGAAGCGACAAAAATGCTAGTCCCTGGAACAATTTGGGCAGATTACCATGTTGAAGTCGGAAAACTTATGACCTCGGAATTATTAGGACTAGGTTTACTAGACAAAGCCGATGTACAAAACGAAAATCCGGACTGGCCAGCATACAAAAAATACTTCATGCACGGCACGTCTCATAATATGGGATTAGATACGCACGATTATGGTATTTTAACCGAGCCTATGCAAGCCAACATGGTGTTTACCGTAGAGCCAGGACTTTATATTCCTGAAGAAGGTTTCGGAATTAGAATTGAAGACGATGTCGTAATTCAAGAAAACGGAGAACCATTTAATTTAATGCACAACATTCCAATTGAAGCAGACGAAATTGAAGACTTGATGAACAAGTAACATGTAATTGTCCTTATATATTTTTAAAAAAGCAGAACTCTACATGGAGTTCTGCTTTTTTTTATGATATTTGATTCGTTTATACGCAGCCAACTATTATGAAAAACCATCTATTGACGTTCTCTTTTTTAATCATTTCAATAATTGCAAACGCCCAGACCACAAGTGTCGAAAAATCTATTTACGGCATACAAACAGGATTTCTGGGACTTTATGGCTATAATGAAACCCGACTAACAAACAGCATTGCTTTACGCAGTGAAATTGGTCTTGACGCTGGAGTTTGGGGTAATGACATTAACGATATAGACGGCTTTTTACTTACACCTGGAATTACCGTAGAACCACGCTGGTATTACAATTTAAAGAAACGCACCAAAAAAGGTAGACACACTGCAAATAATACAGGAAATTTTGTATCCATTAAAACAAGTTATCACCCGGATTGGTTTACGATTTCGGACGCAGACCATATAAATTTTATAGGAGACATATTAATTATTCCGACTTGGGGAATCCGCAGACATATTGGGAATCATTTTAATTACGAAGCAGGTATTGGCCTAGGCTACGGTCGCTACTTAGTCAATAAAGACGACTATTATTACGGCGATAAAAATGTAGTTGCCGCCAACCTTCATTTACGTATTGGCTACTCCTTTTAAATAATATAAATTCATAAAAAAAACGGAACCCCACTAAAGGTTCCGTTTTTACCTAATTATAATTAATCTGAACAGTTAATAAATTGTCGTAATAGGTTTTTAGCAATTATTCCACTCGTAATAATTGGAATCTTCGTTTAATTTAAAGCCCGTTTTTGGATATAATTTATTTCCAACTATATTCGATTTACTCGTCTCCAAAAACATGCCACAAGCATGAGTTTCCCTAACTAAATTTTTAGCAGTTTCAATTAATTTTACAGACACGCCTTTCCCTCTAAAATCGGGAGTCACAAACAAATCGTTTAAGAGCCACAGCTTCTCCATTCTTGTAGAAGAAAACAATGGATACAACTGCACGAAACCTACTAATTGACCCTTTTCATTTTCTGCAACAAAAATTTCAGAATCTCTATGTTTTAGTCTTTCAGAGAGAAACGTTACAGCACTTTTTACATCGGTTTCTTTGCTATAAAAAACGCGATATGAATCAAATAATACGGCAACAGACTTCAGATCATTTTCAACAGCGTTTCTATACGTCATTTTCTTATTGTTAATTTACATTTAAGCCAATGCCGTTTCAAATACGTAACGGTGTAATTTCTGAAGTGTTTCCGTTTTATCGCTAGTATTTATTAAGAGCGAAATGTTATTATTACTTCCGCCGTAAGAGATCATTCTAATGTTTATATCTTGTAAAATTTGAAATAATTTATGTGTGTCTGGGTGATGCACAATATTGTTTCCTACCACACAAACAATCGTTCTATGCGTATCTACCTCTACTTTAGAAAACTCTTCTAATTCTGCTACAATATCTTTTAAATATGTAGGATCGTCTATGGTTAAAGACACAGCTATTTCGGAAGTCGTAATCATATCGATTGACGTATGATATTTCTCAAAAATCTCGAATACTTTTTTCAAGAAACCAGACGCTTGAAGCATTCTAGCCGACTTGATTTTTATGGCTGTAATACCATCGATAGCAGCAATAGCTTTTATACCTTCACCTTCGGCAGAATCATCAATTAATGTTCCATGCGCAGCAGGCTCCATGGTATTTTTTATACGCACAGGTATTTTTAAATCACGTACCGGCATAACTGTTTGCGGATGTAAAATTTTTGCTCCAAAATACGCCAATTCAGCAGCCTCATCGAATGATAAATGCGAGATAGCATCGGTGTCGTGTACAAATCTTGGATCGTTATTATGGAATCCATCAATATCGGTCCAAATCTGAACTTCTTCAGCACCAACAGCAGCACCAATAATACTTGCAGTAAAATCACTACCTCCACGTTCTAAATTAGAAACCTGCCCATCGGCATCTAAACAAACAAAACCTTGCGTAATAAAAATTTCAGTATCTAAATTATCGTTTAAAACACGCTCTAAATTCTGTTTTATGTAAAACGAATCTGGTTCTTGTAATCGATCTGTTCGCATAAAGTCGAAAGCCGAAATTAAAGTTGCTTTTATACCGTCTTGCTGTAAAAAACGACTAAACATAAACGTAGATAACAATTCACCTTTAGACACAATTATTTTATACAATAACTTGTTTGTGGGTTGCGTGGTTAAATCTCTTAACTCACTAAAAACACCATCTATATATTGTAAAGATTCATCTATAAATTCTTGTTTCGAAAACAAATCGTTCACAACCACCACATAATTCTGATATAAGGTTTCAACAAGCGATAAAGCCTCTTCAGATTTTCCTTCAGTAATGGTTTTCGATATTTCAACTAAAGCATTTGTAGTTCCCGACATCGCCGACAACACGACAACTTTTCTACCACCTTCTGATACGATACTTTTTACGTTGGTCATGTTTTTTACCGACCCTACAGAAGTTCCTCCAAATTTTAATACAAGCATAATTTTTAGTTTTAAAGGTTCAAATGTAATTAGAGTTAAACGAATTAAAATAAAAATGAAAAATTTGTTCTAAATTTGTACAAATTGTTAAATAATTAACAAATGAGAACTATAGCCTCTTGTGTAGAAGAAATTTTATTAGCGCAACCTTTTTTAGAGGAAGCCATTTCTAGAAACATTGTAAATTACTCTGCTTTAGCCAACGAGTTGGTAGAGCCTATTACAGAAATGCTCAGAAAACCGGTAAAATCTGGTGCAATTATGATGGCTTTACGCCGTTATTCGCCACCCAAAGATTTAGGAAATTCGGTACGCTTAAAACGTGTATTAAATAGCTTAGGAGATATTACGGTACGTTCTAATTTATCTAACTACACCTTTAAAAACTCCAAAACGTTATTTGAAAGTCACGCCAAAGTCATCCAAAAAATCGGAGATAAATCGAATATTTTCTACGCGTTTACCCGTGGAATTCACGAAAGCAATATTGTTATTTCCAGCTCAGAACAACACCACATTGACACTTTGTTTTCTAATGAGGACCAAATAGGACTTCAGAATCACCTTTCAGCAATAAGCATAAATCTGCCTGCAGACAACACTAAAATTGCTGGTTTATACTATCAGATTTTTAAACGATTGGCTTGGGAAGGAATCACCCTTTACGAAGTGGTTTCAACTACAAACGAGTTTACCGTTTTAGTGGAAGAAGGCTATGTAAACAAAGCGTTCTCTGCCATTAAACGCTTACACAGTTAGTAGTTAGTAGTTAGTAGTTAAGTTGAGACACTTTAGTGGGCAAACCAATACTATTTACAAAAAACGTTGCTTCTAAACTATTTAAAAGCAACGTTTTTTTATTCTATAAAAAGGAATTTAGCTAACGATTATCAATAACTTTTTTAAATACGATACATTGCTAAACGTCAACCTAAACTTGTTTAAAGGCCTCGCAATTCACTCTTTTACAATGTTTTATATGATGCTAAAATAAATTCTGCATGACGTATTTATTTAGACTAATCAATAACCAAAGTATTATAAGTTTGGATATTCAATTTTATCGCTATACATCTCCCAAATTTTATAACCACCTCCTATATTAAGAATATCGGTAACACCGTTATGTCTAAGAATGGACTCTGCCAAATATCCGCGTAATCCTTTCTGACAGAACACTATTACTTTTTTCTCCTGAACAAGAACACTATCAATATGTTGTCTTAACGTATCTAACGGATAATTAACAGCCCCAGGAATGGTTCCTTTTTTATATTCGTTCTCATTTCTAACATCTAATAACAGGTAGTCTTCTTTAGCTGAACTTTCCATAAAGCGATCTAATGCTTCAACCGAAATCTGATTACTTTTATTATTTAAAATATTTTCAATCACAAAACCCGCTACAACAACGGGATCTTTGGCAGGTGAAAAAGGTGGTGCATAAGCCAAATCTAATCGCGGTAAATCGGTTACTTTTAATTTAGCATAAATCGCCGTGCTTAAAACATCTACCCGTTTATCTACGCCATATTCTCCAAACAGCTCCGCTCCCAAAATCTCGTCTGTTTGCGGACTGTAATACAATTCTATAATTAAATCTTTAGGATTTGGATAATAACTAGGCGTTGAACCCGCAACTACTAAAACAGATTTAAAATCGATTCCCTTTTTATTTAAAGCAGTAGCATTCATCCCTGTTCTTGCCAAAGTATAATCAAACACCTTAACAATAGCTGTTTTATAAGCGCCCTTAAAAGTTATATTTCCTGCTGTGGCATTTGAACCCGCCGCACGTCCTGCTTTATTAGAATGCGTGCCTAGAGGAAAATAATCGTCTTCGTTGGTTTGTAAATTTCTAATTGAAATATTATCTCCTGCCGCAAACACATCTTTAATGGACGTTTCCATAAACTCATTTACTTTTAAAGCACCATTTCCAATAGCCTCTGCACCTTCATCTAAAAGTAATTGTGTATTGGGTTTAATTCCGGCACTTAAGATTACAAAATCTGTTGAAATACGCTTACCATCACTTGTAATCACCGCTAAAATTTTTCCGTTTTTATCGATGTCAAATTTAGACACAAAGTTTTCTGACAACACCTCTATCCCTTTTGAAACTAGAACCGCCTCTCCAAACTTTGCGAATTTTTCTTCCCACATATTTAAAACAAACGGAGATCCTTCAATAAGCGTGACATCTTTCCCTGCCTCTTTTAAATTTTCGGCAACCTCAACACCAATTAATCCACCTCCAACTACTGTGATATGCTTAGAAACACTGGTCAGTCCTTCATTTGTAATTTTATCGAAATCGACCATAGAGCGACACGTAGACCAACCCTGAGCTAATTTTATGTTATCGATTGGTGGCACCACAGAACTCGCCCCCGTCGCAAACACCAAAGTATCGTATCGATAGCCATCGATTTTAGAGTAAACAATTTTTTCTTTGGTATTTATCCTTATAATTTCTTCATTTAAACGGACATCAATATTAAATCGCGTTTTAAGCAAAGCTGGCTTTACAACAAGTAAATTTTCTCTACTTTCTATTACTCCAGAAAAAGCATACGGCATACCACAAGTGGCATAACTTATATTTGCGCCTTTCTCGAATAAAATAATTTCTGCTTGTTCGTTTTCTCTTCTCGCTTTGGCCGCTGCAGATGGTCCTGCCGATAACCCTCCAATTACTATAATTCTTTTCATTGTACCTCTTAGTTTCTATACAAATTTGGACCAAACTTTTTTAACAAAGTGTAACGTATGTCACACAAGCGATTTCGTAATCCAATAATACCTAAATACGCTTTAAAAGACGACCTCCTTTATATTATTACACGATAATTAACCTATGATTATTATCTTTGTTTTAACATTTATTAATTATGATTTTACAACATAAAGGTTCTCCTATTTATTTTAGCGACGAAGGCAAGGGTACTGCAATTATTCTACTTCATGGTTTTTTAGAAAACAGTAGCATGTGGAAACGCATAGCTCCCGTTTTAGCTAAGAAAAATAGAGTTATTTGTATTGATTTATTAGGCCATGGAGAAACGGCCTGCATTGGCTACATACACACAATGGATATGATGGCCGATGCTGTACAGACTGTTTTAAATCATTTAAAAATTAGGCGATACCATATTGTAGGGCACTCCATGGGTGGCTATGTCGCTTTAGTGTTAGCCGAACGCTTACCAGACAATATAAAAGGTTTGGTTTTACTAAATTCGCATGCTAAGCCCGACCAAGAAGATCGTGTTAAATTAAGAAATCGAGCCATTCAGGCCGCAAAGACAAATTATAGCACTGTGGTTAGTATGTCTGTATCCAATTTGTTTAGACCAGAAAACACTAAGAAATTTGCCAAGGACATACAGTGGATTAAAGATGAAGCCTTAAACACTCCCATCCAAGGCTATATCGCAGCTCAAGAAGGGATGAAAATAAGAAATGATCTAGAGGTTTTATTACACTTTTCACCATACAGAAAAATGATTATCTATGGTAAGAACGATCCGGTAATGGACCCCGAAATTATCTTACAACAAACAGCAAACACAGAAGTAAAATTAGTAGAGTTAAGTGGTGGACATATGAGTCATATTGAAAACGAAGACGACATGCTACACGAACTACTAAATTTTATCGAGTAAAGTAAAAACTCATTTAGTCCGTTTATTTTAGTCATAATCAGCTATTTTTTACAACGAAAAGACTAGCCAACACTCACAAATCAAGGCAAAAAAAAGCTCAGAAAATAACACTTTATACGGTGTAAATCTTCTGAGCTGTTAGGTTTTAAATATAATTATTTACCGTCTAAAGCATTCCAACCTTGTGCTACTAAAGGAATTTTAGTTTCTGCTCGTGTCACCAAATGCATTCCTGCATTTTCTTCAGTCATAAATCCAATTACCGTTAAATTTGGATTGGCTTTAATTTTAGGAAAATCTTCTTGAGATATAGTAAATAACAATTCGTAATCTTCACCACCGCTTAAGGCTATTGTAGTTCCATCGATATCAAACTCTTCACAAGTACTAATAAATTGCGGATCTAAAGGAATTTTGTTTTCATATAAATCGCATCCCACTTTACTTTGTTTACACAAATGAATAATTTCTGAAGATAGTCCGTCGCTAATATCAATCATAGATGTTGGCTTAACCTCTAAATCTTTCAGTAATTTTATAATATCCTGTCTTGCTTCAGGTTTTAACTGACGCTCGATGATATACGTATACGGTTCTAAATCTGGCTGGCTATTTGGATTGACCTTAAACACTTCCTTTTCGCGTTCTAAAACCTGAAGTCCCATATACGCGCTCCCAATATCACCTGTAACAACTAATAAATCGTTTGGTTTTGCACCATTTCTATACACCACATCGTCTTTAGACACTGTCCCTAAAGCAGTAACCGAAATTAGCAAACCTGTAGTAGATGAGGTTGTGTCTCCCCCAACAACATCTACGCCATATGTTTTAGCCGCCGTTTCAATTCCAGCATATAATTCTTCAATGGCTTCTAAAGGAAAACGGTTAGACATCGCGATAGACACTGTGATTTGTGTTGCATTTGCATTCATAGCAAACACATCAGATAAATTTACAATTACAGCCTTGTAACCCAAATGTTTTAAAGGCATATAGCTCAAATCAAAATGCACGCCTTCAACTAACAAATCTGTTGTAATTACAACTTGCTGATCTTTAAAATCTAAAACAGCAGCATCGTCTCCAATACCCTTTATTGTAGTTTCTTGTTTTATTTCGAAATGCTTAGTCAGATGATCGATAAGTCCGAATTCACCTAACTGACTTAATTCTGTACGTTGTTGATTTTTATCTTCTATCATACTGCAAAAATAAGAAGCTTATTTTTAATTATTACTAAAGCAGGCACTGATTTTGCAATTAGCATTCCGAAATAGTAAACAACTTGAAAAGTTAAAATATTAAGAATACTTAAAAACTTCCTGCAAACAAACTATGACAAAAATCATATTTTTAAAACAGGTAATCAACATTGGGCCCGCAGCGCTTCAAAAAAGCCCTTTTTATTATTGAATCAAAAGCACACAAATAGGTTTTAAATTTAAAATAGACCGGATTCATTTCACAACATCACAAGACACCGTAACGCAGTAAAAAAGCGCATAAAAACCGGCCACAATTTTAAAATAATCGAAAAAATAACAATACTACAACGTTAAATATGAACCATTTAAAGCACTTCCTTTTGTAAAAAAAACAAATCGTATTAAAAACAATAAAATAGTCTCAAAAAATCTCATTTTAACGTTCTAAATTAAACATATCGTAAACAATTTAAGTTTTCAAAAACAATAGTCAAAATCAATCTAACTATTAGTTAATATAATGTAAGGTTACATGGAAATAACCTACTTAAATTGTATATTCGCAATCTCTTTAGAATTAATCTAATTTAATTTATGATAAAAGTATCTGAAACAGCCAAAAAGAAAGTCATTGAACTTATGACCGACGATGGGTATAACGCCACTACCGACTACGTGCGTGTGGGTGTAAAAAGTGGTGGTTGTTCTGGTCTGTCATACGATTTAAAATTTGACAAGGAACAACAAGAAGACGACAAGGTCTTCGAAGACAATGGTGTAAAAATTATTGTTGATAAAAAAAGCTTTTTGTACTTAATTGGAACCACTCTGGAATATTCAGGAGGTTTAAATGGTGCAGGCTTCGTGTTTAACAACCCTAACGCAAATAGAACTTGCGGATGCGGGGAAAGTTTTTCACTTTAAAATTTTTTAAAAATTAAAGTTGAAAGTAATCGAAGTTATAAAGTTAAATCACGGCTTTTACAAAACCCAAATTCAACTTTATAACTTTACACTTTAAAACATTATACTAAATATGAGTAAGTATACAGAGGATGACTTAAGGGAAGAATTAAAAACCAAGGAATACGAATATGGTTTTTATACTGATATGGAATCAGACACTTTCCCTATAGGTCTAAATGAAGATATTGTGAGAGCTATTTCCCTTAAAAAAGGGGAGCCAGAATGGATGACAGATTGGAGATTGGAAGCTTTCCGTGTATGGCAAGATATGGAAGAACCAAATTGGGCAAACGTAAATTATGTAAAACCAGATTTTCAATCTATTGCATATTACTCTGCTCCAAAATCGGTAGACCCAAATAAAACATTAGACGATGTAGATCCAGATTTACTAGCCATGTATAAGAAGCTAGGAATTTCTGTAGACGAGCAGAAAAAAATGAATAATGTGGCTATGGATATTGTTGTAGATTCTGTTTCGGTAGCAACTACATTCAAAAAAACACTTTCTGAAAAGGGGATTATTTTTATGTCCATTTCAGAAGCTATCAAGGAACATCCAGAGTTAGTTAGAAAATATTTAGGAACTATTGTCCCTCAAAAAGACAACTATTATGCGGCCTTAAATTCTGCTGTATTTAGTGATGGGTCTTTCTGCTACATTCCTAAAGGTGTTCGTTGTCCGATGGAATTATCTACATATTTCAGAATCAATCAAGGAGGAACTGGTCAATTCGAACGTACACTTTTAGTTGCAGACGAAGGAAGTTATGTTAGTTACCTAGAAGGTTGTACTGCGCCAAGTCGTGATGAGAATCAATTACACGCTGCCGTTGTAGAGCTTATTGCTATGGACAACGCAGAAATAAAATATTCTACAGTACAAAACTGGTTCCCAGGAAATGCTGAAGGAAAAGGAGGGGTTTACAATTTTGTGACTAAACGTGGACTGTGTGAGAAAAATGCTAAAATCTCATGGACACAGGTAGAAACAGGATCTGCTGTAACATGGAAATACCCAAGTTGTATTTTAAAAGGTGATAATTCTGTCGGAGAATTTTACTCGATAGCAGTTACTAATAATTACCAACAAGCCGATACCGGAACAAAAATGATTCATTTAGGAAAAAACACTAAATCGACCATTATTAGTAAAGGTATTTCTGCAGGTAAATCTCAAAACTCTTATAGAGGTTTAGTGCAAATTAGCCCACGAGCAGAAAATGCCCGTAACTTCTCGCAATGCGACAGTTTGTTAATGGGTAACGAGTGTGGTGCACATACATTCCCATACATTGAAGCTAAAAATAAAACCGCACAAATCGAACACGAAGCGACTACAAGTAAAATTGGTGAAGACCAGATTTTCTATTGTAACCAACGTGGTATCGATACTGAAAAAGCAATTGCTTTAATTGTAAACGGATTTAGTAAAGATGTATTAAAACAATTACCAATGGAATTTGCTGTTGAAGCTCAAAAATTATTGGAAATTAGTTTAGAAGGATCTGTAGGATAATCTTTTATAATCGCCTTAAAATGAAAAAAACACTCGTATTATTACTTTGCCTTTCGCTTTTTGTTAGTTGTAAGAATGAATCTAAAACAACTACAGAAACCATTTCTCAATCAGAAAGTAAGAACGCTCAAGTATTAAAAGGAGAATTTGTGTATTTCGCAGATGCCGCTATTTTACAAACCAAAGAAGAGGTTTACGGCATTATTATAAACGATAAAATGCACGAATTAGACAATCAAGCTAAAGCGTATAAAAAGGAAAGTACAGATATGGTGCCCGTAGAAATTAAAGGCATTGTGAAACCAAAAACAGAAGGAGAAGAAGGCTGGCCATTTCAAATAGAAATCACTGAAATTGTTAAAGTGAGTCCTCCCCTAGCGCAAGACGCGACTACAATAAAAATTAAGAACACGAATAACTAAGATACAGAGTAATGTTAAAGATTAATAATTTACACGCAAGCGTAGAAGGTAAAGCGATTTTAAAAGGAATTAACTTAGAAGTTAAACCTGGAGAAGTTCATGCTATTATGGGACCAAACGGTTCTGGTAAAAGTACATTATCTTCAGTTATCGCAGGAAAAGAAGAGTATGAAGTAACCGATGGTGAGATTTATTTTGACGAAGAAAATATTGAAGAATTATCGGCAGAAGAACGCGCACACAAAGGCATCTTTTTATCGTTCCAATATCCTGTTGAAATTCCTGGTGTTTCGGTTACAAATTTCATAAAAACTGCAATTAACGAAACGCGTAAAGCAAAAGGATTAGAAGATATGCCTGCTAAAGACATGTTAAAGTTAATTCGTGAAAAATCTGAATTGTTAGAAATCGATAGAAAATTTTTATCACGTTCTCTTAATCAAGGGTTTTCTGGAGGAGAAAAGAAACGTAATGAAATTTTCCAAATGGCTATGTTAGAGCCTAAATTAGCAATCCTTGACGAAACAGATTCTGGTTTAGATATCGATGCCTTACGTATTGTCTCTAATGGTGTTAATAAATTAAAAAGCAAGGATAATGCAGTTGTAGTTATTACGCATTACCAACGTTTATTAGATTATATCGTTCCTGATTTTGTACACGTTTTACTAGACGGAAA
Organism: Formosa sp. F44; assembly: GCF_056238645.1. Next base: position 452,458 of record NZ_JBWDLJ010000002.1, on the reverse strand, counting down.
GATTGTAAAATCTGGTGGTAAAGAACTTGCACACGAATTAGAAGAAAAAGGTTACGACTGGATTAAAGAAGAAGTAAAAGGGTAATTAACGGATTGCAGTTATAATTACCGTTTAAAGACCAAGTAAAAATATCTTCAGATTCCATTGCGAATACCGTAGCCCAAAGATTTGAAACCAATATATTACGTTTTAATCAAAAGGCAAAAAAGAAGAAACTAGGTCTTAATTATATAGAGTTTTGATTCAGAATGTATTTTCAGAAGAGGAATTCGAAACATTAGTTTCAAAATATGAATTTAAGCAAGCAATTAGTAACTTGATTTCATATTTGAACAAAAAAGATTTTAAAGGAAGCAAGTTTAAATAAGGCCAAAAGTGAACCACTTGAAACCTTAAACTTGAAACTATTAAGAAAATGGATTTAAAAGAAAAATTAGTGTCTTCGTTTATGGCATTCGAAAATAAAGTCGATGTCGATACACCTGTACATGCTATACGTAACGAGGCCTTCAAAATATTTGAAACTACCGGATTTCCTTCAAAAAAGGACGAAAACTGGAAATACACCTCGTTAAACAGTGTTTTAAAACAAGATTATAGCGTATTCCCTAAGCATGAAAATGCAATAGAATTTCGCGATGTTAAATCGTACTTAATACACGAAATCGACACGTATAAAATCATCTTTATCGACGGAAAATATTCGTCACATTTATCGCAAACTACGCACGATGGTATAGATGTTTGTTTAATGTCTTCGGCTTTAAATAAACCAAAATACCGCTTAGTTATAGAGAATTACTTTAATAAAGTCGCAGAAAAAGGTGGATTAACCTCTTTAAATACGGCGTTCTCTAACGAAGGTGCTTACATACACATTCCTAAAAATAAATTGGTAAATAAACCAATTCAAATTATACACTTTTCAACAGGTTCGGAAGAAGCAGTGATGCATCAACCAAGAAACTTAATTGTTGTAGATGAGAATAGTCATGTACAAATAATCGAGCGTCACCAGAGTTTGAATGAGAATCCTGTTTTAACAAATTCGGTAACCGAAATTTTCGCCAACAAACGCGCTATTGTAGATTATTATAAACTACAAAACGACAAAGAAAATGCATCGTTAATAGATAATACTTACGTAAACCAAAAGCAAGAAAGTCATGTTTCTGTTCATACCTTCTCTTTCGGAGGAAAATTAACTCGAAACAATTTGCACTTCTATCAAAATGGAGAACGTATAGATTCTACACTTAACGGGATTACTATTATTGGTAATAAACAGCACGTAGACCACAACACTTTGGTACACCATATAGAACCAAATTGCGAAAGTCACCAAGATTACAAAGGTATTTTTAACGACAGTAGTACCGGAGTCTTTAACGGAAAAGTGGTGGTAGATAAAGAAGCGCAAAAAACTAATGCCTTCCAATCTAACAATAATATATTACTAAGCGACAAAGCGACCATTAACAGTAAACCTCAGTTAGAGATTTTTGCAGACGATGTAAAATGTTCTCACGGTTGTACTATCGGTCAGCTAGACGAAAGTGCTATGTTTTACTTACGTTCTCGTGGAATTCCTCAGAAAGAAGCTAAAGCATTACTTATGTACGCCTTTAGTAATAACGTCTTGGATTCTGTAAAAATACCTGAAGTTAAATCTCGTATTAATAAAATTATAGCAGAGAAACTAGGTGTAAATCTAGGATTCGATCTTTAAAATTAGAAGCTAATTCCAGCTTTCGGCAGTCGCTTTTTTCTCGTGCCTCGAAAAAGAGCTCCAACAACTGCCTCTATCTGGGCTAAACCATCGATTATGTTTAACGTAGAACACATAAGACAAGACTTCCCGATACTTCACAGACAAGTAAACGGTAAACCTTTAGTGTATTTAGATAATGCTGCAACATCGCAAACACCACAAGCTGTTATCGATGCCATTGTAGATTACTATAGCAACTACAATGCAAACATACATCGTGGGGTACACTCGTTAAGCCAAGAAGCAACAGATGCTTACGAGGAAGCACGAATAAAAATTCAGCACCATTTTAATGCCAAGTTTTCTCACGAAATTATATTTACGTCAGGAACAACACATGGCATTAATTTAGTGGCAAACGGATTTTCGTCACTATTAAAAAAAGGAGACGAGATTATTGTTTCGGCTTTAGAACACCACAGTAATATTGTGCCTTGGCAAATGTTATGCGAACGTTCTGGAGCAACGCTTAAAGTAATTCCTATGAATTTAGAAGGCGAGTTAATCATGTCCGAATACGACAAACTCCTTTCAGCTCATACTAAGTTGGTATTTGTAAATCATATTTCGAATGCTTTAGGAACTATAAATCCTATTAAGTATATAATTAACGAAGCACATAAAGTTGGTGCGGCCGTTTTAATAGATGGCGCGCAATCTTGCCCTCATATTAAACCTGATGTTCAGGCTTTGGATGTAGATTTTTACGTGACCTCTGCCCACAAAATGTGTGGCCCAACTGGGGAAGGTATGCTTTACGGAAAAGAAGATTGGCTTAACAAACTTCCGCCTTATCAAGGTGGTGGCGAGATGATAGACCAAGTTACTTTCGAAAAAACAACCTATGCTGGATTACCTCATAAATTTGAAGCCGGAACACCTAATATCTGTGGAGGAATCGCTTTTGGTGCCGCTATAGATTATATGAATGGTATTGGTTTCGATGCCATTGCAGACTACGAACACGAACTGTTAGAGTATGCCACTGCTAAACTTTCGGAAATTGAAGGCTTAAAAATTTACGGGACATCTAAACAAAAAACGTCTGTAGTTTCATTTAATTTAGAAGGTATTCATCCTTACGATGTGGGTACCATTTTAGATAAATTAGGAATAGCCGTAAGAACAGGGCATCACTGTGCACAACCTATCATGGATTTCTATAAAATACCAGGAACGGTTAGAGCTTCATTCGCATTTTATAATACTAAAGAAGAAGTCGATGCTTTGGTAACTGGTGTTAAAAAAGCTAAAATGATGCTATCTTAAATTTACATTGCATTCTTTTTTGTAATTTTCTAGTATAAATTTCTAGTTATGAAATATATCACGCTCTTAGTAAGTATTATATTATGTAGTGCATGCGGATTAACTAAAAACAATTCGGAACCAGTACAAACTAATGTAAATTCATCTATAATGCATACCGATCAAAACGATGTGCTAATGGAATACACAGCCATTACTAGAGGATTATTTCTTAAAATTAGAATAGAAAATCAAGAGATACTTGTTAAAAAGGAACAATTTGGTCCTGACAAGATTAGAGATATTTCAGATACCGAATGGGACATTCTCATGCAGAAACTAGAAGCTGTAAACTTAAATACACTATCTAGTTTAGAAGCCCCTTCAATGAAACGCGCTTATGATGGTGCCGCGGCTGCAAGATTAGAAATTACTGAAGCCGATTTAAAATATAGCACCTCAGAATTTGACCACAATAATCCGAATACTAAAATTAAACCTTTAGTAGATTACATTTTATCTCTAGCCAAAACCGTTGAATAACAATTTTACAATTTGTAATTTTGATAAAAATAGAACACGTGACGATACAAGACATACAAAACGAAATAATAGACGAATTCTCAATGTTTGAAGATTGGGAAGAACGTTACCAATATATGATTGATTTAGGGAAGTCTTTACCTCTTATAGACGATCAATTTAAAAACGACGATAACTTAATTAGAGGATGCCAAAGCAAGGTTTGGGTGCATGCCGAAATGAAAGACAATAAAGTAGAGTTTACTGCCGATAGCGATGCTATTATCACAAAAGGTATAGTGGCTATTTTAATCCGTGCGTTTTCAAATCAGCACCCTAAAGATATCTTAGATGCTAACACCGATTTTATAGATGAAATTGGTTTAAAGGAACATTTATCGCCAACTCGTGCAAATGGTTTGGTGAGTATGGTAAAACAACTAAAAATGTATGCTATTGCATACCAAACACAACTAAATTAAAATGAGTAAAGAAATAGATACAGCCGAATTAGGCGAAAAAATAGTAAAGGTTTTAAAGTCGATTTTCGACCCAGAAATACCTGTAGATATTTATGAGTTAGGATTAATTTACGACGTCTTTGTAAATGAAGATGCCGAAGTAAAAATTCTAATGACATTAACAACACCTAACTGTCCTGTTGCCGAAACATTACCTTTAGAAGTAGAAGAAAAGGTAAAATCTATAGACATGATAAAGGATGCTGAAGTAGAAATTACTTTCGATCCGCCATGGAGTCAAGAATTAATGAGCGAGGAAGCAAAGCTAGAATTAGGAATGCTTTAATTATATGGCAGAAGACATTATAAATAGAGTAGCCAATAGCAAACTTAAAGTTTTAGACCTTGAAGATTATTATCCTTCTGGATCTAGAATTTTATTAGATATAAAAGATTGGCTTGCTGAAGGTCTAGTACTTCGTGAACTAGATTTTAGAGCACACGTTGCGTCTCATAATTGGGAACAATACCAAAACACCTATGTGGCTTTAACCTGTAGTACAGATGCTATTGTACCTGCATGGGCTTATATGCTAATTACATTAGAGCTTGAACCTTATGCCGAAAAAGTGAATTTAGGAACCTTAAACGAATTGGAAACTTCGATTTATCAAGATATTATAAACGATTTAGATGTTTCAGAATTTAAAGACGCCCCAGTTATAATAAAAGGGTGTGCTAAAAAGCCTGTTCCAGAAAGTGCTTATGTTATGATTAGTAATAAAATAAGACCTATTGCGCGCTCTATTATGTTTGGAGAAGCATGCTCGAGTGTACCCCTTTATAAAAGAAAGTAAAATTTAACTTCTTTATTAATTCACATATTTTATTTTTGCACCATAAACATTATTATAATAACAATATTATGAAAAGAATTTTTACAATCTGCTTCCTGTTGGTTGCTACAGCTTCATTCGCTCAAACAAAAGAGGAATTAAAAAGTATACAGAGTGCTAAAAAAGATTCTATAAGTGCGCTTCAATCAGAAGTGAAAGCGCTTCAAACTCAAATTGATAAATATCCAGGATGGCATTACGGTGCTTTTGGTACTATAGGTGCTAACTTATCTGAGTTTAGCAATTGGTACGCACAAGGATCTCCTAACAACTCTGCAGGTAATATTACTATAACTGTTAATCCTTATGCTAAATTAAACAGAGAAACTTTTTTCTGGTATACTACAGCCAATGTAAATTTAAGCTGGGTAAAGTTTGACGATAAGGACGATCCAAACGATGATGACGATTACAGACAAGCAACAGACATCTTTACGTTAACCTCGCTATATGGTTATAAGTTTAGTGAAAAATTAGCGGCTTCTGCTTTAGTAGAATACAGAACAACGTTATTAAACAACTTTAATGATCCAGGTTACCTAGATCTTGGGGTTGGGGTTACATGGACACCAGTTTCAAGTTTAATCGTGGTTATTCATCCTTTAAACTACAACTTCGTGTTTAGTGATGATGATGTGATTTTCGATTCTTCTTTAGGAGCAAAACTTGTTGCAGATTATTCTAAATCTTTCGGAAAGTTAAACGTAAAGTCTAATTTATCTATGTTCCAATCTTATAAAAGCTCTGACTTATCTAACTGGACATGGACTAATGCATTAGGTTACGAACTTTGGAGAGGAATTGGTCTTGGTTTCGAATTTGGTTTAAGAGACAACAAACAAGAAGCTCTTAATTATGCTATTAATACTCAAGGTAACACTGGAGAAACATTTGATAGTGTAGATAACGACTTACAAACATATTGGACATTTGGTTTAAGCTACGCGTTCTAAACCATCAAAATATTTAATTTTAAAAAGGCTTCAATATAAATTGAAGCCTTTTTTATTCCCTATGTTTTCGGAGTGTATCTACATACATTTCGAAATGCAATCCATTTTACATTGCTCTCTTTTACAGATTTAGTTACAAATGGATTAATTCTTATTACCATATTTGTTTACGCTAAAGACGTTTCTAAATAAGCTGTAAGCTATTATAAGGCATAAAAAAATGCGCCTAAGCGCATTTTTATTTTATTCTTCCTCACTTAAATCGAGATCGTCATAATCAGGGTATAGAAAGTGATTGTAAGGAAAACGTGTGATGTGAATCTCACGAACCTCATCGTAAACGCGTTTTCTAAAATCTTCTAAATTTTCCTTGTTTAATGCAGAAATAAATAAGGCGTTTTCACCTAATTTATTCATCCATGTGCGTTTCCATTCTTCTAACGAATAATTCGCTTTTGTACGTACTTCTTGTAAGTCGGTTTCGTCAAATGGTTCTGCTTCATAGGCATCAATTTTATTAAATACCATAATAACCGGTTTGTCTCCACCTTCAATTTCCCCTAATATTTTTTCTACTGAAGCGATATGATCTTCAAAATTAGGATGAGAAATATCTACAATGTGCAATAATAAATCGGCTTCACGAACTTCATCCAAAGTACTCTTAAAAGAGTCTACCAATTGCGTTGGTAACTTTCTAATAAACCCAACCGTATCACTTAATAAGAATGGTAAATTATGAACCACTACTTTTCTAACCGTAGTATCTAGCGTCGCGAATAATTTGTTTTCGGCAAATACTTCACTTTTGCTAATAACATTCATTAAAGTCGATTTTCCAACATTGGTATATCCCACTAAAGCTACACGAACCATAGCACCACGATTACCGCGTTGTACAGACATTTGCTTGTCTATCGTTTTTATTTTCTCCTTTAATAAAGCAATACGTTCTCTTACAATACGTCTATCTGTTTCAATTTCGGTTTCCCCAGGTCCACGCATTCCAATTCCCCCTTTTTGGCGTTCAAGGTGTGTCCACATTCCTCTTAATCGAGGTAATAAATATTCGCACTGTGCCAATTCCACCTGCGTTCTCGCATAACTGGTTTGTGCACGTTGTGCAAAGATGTCTAAAATTAAATTGGTCCGATCTAAGACTTTACAATTTAAAATCTTACTTATATTTCGCTCTTGAGCAGACGATAATTCGTCATCAAAAATAGCAGTACCGATATCATTATCCTCAATAAATTGTTGAACGTCTGCCATTTTTCCTGTCCCTATAAAGGTTTTAGGATTTGGCCGTTCCATTTTTTGAGTAAATCGTTTTATCACCTCACCTCCAGCGGTAAAAGTTAAAAACTCCAATTCGTCTAAATATTCTTTAGATTTCTCTTCGTCTTGCTCTTTAGTGACAACACCTATTAAAACTGCACGTTCTAAGTTTATATCCTTTTTTTCTAGCATAAATTGATTTAAAGCACAAAGTTACATAATTGTAGGCTGAATAATTTTTATATTTTTAAGATTCCTATTTACCTTTTGAAGTCTTACCTTGCGATAGAAATTAACTTGATTACATGAAAACCATTGCCTTTTTTAATTTAGAAAATTTATTCGACATCACCAACGATCCGAACACTTTCGATACTGATTTTTTATCGACTTCTGAAAAACGTTGGACCTTAAAAAGATACGAAAATAAATTGTTTAAATTAGGATTAGCAATTTCTAGTATTGGAAAGACCGAAACCGGTATACATCCTGCTATTGTAGGTGTTGCCGAAGTTGAAAATGCAAAAGTGATTCAAGATCTTTTAGATTCTGAGCATTTAAAAGATATTCCTTACGGCTTTGTGCACTACGATTCTCCTGACGAACGCGGTATTGACGTTGCCTTATTATACGATAAAACACGCTTTACAGTAACAGATTCTGCTCCCTATTCTATTGTTTTAATCGAGGAAAACGGACAAGTAGATTATACCCGAGATATTTTACGCGTGTCCGGAATATTCGATGGCGAGCTTATACATTTTTTAGTCAACCATTGGCCGTCTAAACACGAAGAATCCAACGAGCCAAAACGTATGGAGGTATCCAACAAAGCTACCGAAATAATAGAGAGTTTAAAGGCAGAAAATCCAGAAGCGAAGATTATTGTTATGGGCGATTTTAACGACAATTCTGCAAGCGAAAGCGTTCAGGCTTTAGTGAATAATAATTCGCTTTTCAACCCTATGGAACAGCTTAAATCGTTTGATAGAGGGACTGTAAATTACCGATTTAAATGGGATGTATTCGATCAGTTTATGTTAACCCATAATTTTCTAGACCACAGACCAGGCACGCATAACTTTGGAAGTGCTAACATTTTCGATCCTGATTTTATGAAACAATACAAAGGGCGTTTTAAAGGTCAACCTTTTAGAACTTATGCTGGAAAAACCTACAAAGGTGGCTATAGCGATCATTTTCCTGTCTATTTATTATTGCGTAGTGTCCCTGAAGTAGTATAAATTATTTTTCGGTTAGTACTCTAAAGTCGTCAAGTTGATACGAACCGTCTAAAGCTTCATTCGTTCCAGAGCCGGTGACTCTAAATGCCACATAAAGTGTTCCTGAAAATTGAGATATATCGATAAGACCAGAATCTTTAAAAGCATACCATTCGTCGTATTTAGTAGGCACTTTTGCCTCTATTTCCGTCCAAGTGGCATTAAGTACATCTGTGCCATTAAAATCTGTAGACACCAACACTTCAATGGTGTTTCTTACCGATGTAATATGATGTTGTCCCATTTTAAAATTTAGAAATTCGTTATCCTGCTCATCCATATTTATACCTGGAGAAACTAACCATACCAGATTCTGAGTATCGGTAGCTCCAAACGTTCCAAATTCGGCATACCCATTTTTACTATAGATTTGTTCGGTCCATAACACCTGTCCTCGCTCGGCAAAATTAATCCAACCTTCGGTATCGAGAATATCTTCATCTACAGCATCATTAAAAGTCTCTTCGAAGATTATGGTAAAATCGTCTGCGTTTAAAGGTGTGCACCGCGGATTATTAAAAATAACATCTTGAGTATCGTTTAAAACTAAAACAAAATCGTCGCCTCCATAACTTTTAGAAATTATGCCCTTTATTGTACCGTTTTGTGTGGGTAAGATTTCATTTTTAAAGGTTGAAAACGAACTCGTTTCTAAAATAAATTCTTCGTAACTAAATCCTTCACAACGTTGCATCTTCCTTTGTGTATCAAAATCATCGATCGCATTAAAATACGATTGCCCTTCAAGACTCTCTGGAAATTCTACATTATTAATGGCAATATACATGCCTATGTAGTTTTCATTAATATCTGAAAAATTTAATTCTAAGGGTACCATTTCAACCGTTTCAGTAGAACGAAACAGATGTGTTTTAATCTGATTTTCGCTGAGTAACCCCACACGACTCCCATCTGCTTCCCCTCCAATAGCGAGGACTTCGGAAGCCGTTTCGCCTAAATATAAATCTTGCAATACAATATAAACTTCCCTTCCGAGGTTGAATTTATTATACGAATCGACCTGATTTAACACAATATGTATTGCCGCAGTAGGATTGCTAGGACGATCTTGAATATAGATTTCTTTATAAAAATTTCCTGTTTTATCAGACGATGTTACGTAACCCTTCACCACGCTATTAGAACTAAATTGAATTACCTCGCCAGGGACAAATTGTTGCTTTAAAGATGCTATGGATATTTCATTAAGCGTTCCCGATTTTAAACCTTCAAGAATAGTATTCAAACTTTTATTTTCATCTTCATTTAAATTAGAAGGCACTGAAAAATCATCATCCTGGACGCAAGACCACAACGTTATTAATATTAAAACACTTAAGATCTGCTTTATATTTCTTATCCTTTTCATCTGTCATAAAATTTTATATTCGTCTAAAACCTAACATTCACATTCGCGAAATATGTTGCTCCTCGTCCGTACCAGTATTTGGGACCAAACACGCGAATCGGGTTTTCGTTATCTTCTTTTAACTCTCTATAATTCGCATTCCGTCCTTGTTCAAATCCGCCTGTTTTATAGAGATTATCCAATAGATTATTAATGCTTACAAATAAACCGAGGTAATATTTACCAAATTTCCACGATTTTCCACCAATTAAATTCACGACCAAATAATCATTAAAGCGTTCTTGTTTTAAAAGCTGTTTTGCGACATCTTCATCGTAATCATTAAACGGCAGGCCATCGTCATCCAAATAAAAATTAGATGTTCTTGTAAGCGGACTTACATCTACATACGTACGCATTAAATAATTTGCAGTCGCCCCAAACCACCAATAATCAGGATCACTATATTCAAATCCGAATGAAAAAGCGGATTGTGGTCCTCCAGCAACTTTATAATTTTTAAGATTAGATTCTCCAAATTCAATAGCTCCATCTTGGGTGACAAAACTTGAAGATGTCAGGTATAAATTGGGGTTGTTATTATAGGTATATTGCCCTGAAGACGCCACCGCTTTTAATTTAAATGAGGATGTAAGTTTGGCCTCTATCCCTAATTCTAAACCATAATGAAGTGTATTTACACCATAAAGTACTTCTTGAACAAAGGCAGACGTTTCGTTAAACTCGATACCAGCAGATGTTAATCCGTCGGCATAATAAAATCCGATTTCGTTGCTTCCCCGTTTATCTATATAAAACCCAGTTAATTTAGATGTAATAAGTCGGGACCTAAAAATATAGCTTGCATCGAAAGCCAAAACGCGTTCTTCAGAAATATCTTTAACCACATTGTTGTTTTCTCGAGGGTTTGAGAAAGAACTTTGAATATTTGGTGACTTTGTTAAATATGCTGCATGAATATCCAACACATGTTTGGCTGTATACTTATATGTCAATCCACCTTTTACGCCATAACCGAGAAAGTTTAGTGCTTCACTTTTTCCTATTGAATTGTCTTTAAAAGCTTCATTTTGAAACAAGCCCTCGCGCTGATAATTGGTATGATTTACATGAACGGCCATAAAGTAATCGATAGTATTATATTTAAATTGCGCTTGGGCAAAGGCAGAAATCACATTTGCATGCATTTGATAATTGTATTTTATTGTTCCACCTTCTCCAATTATTGCATTTGGGTTTTGTAAATCGTATTGCCAACCGTCGAACGCATCAACATTTAGGTAACCCGAGGCCCCTAACAAATCAGTTATTTCGGCAAAATTATTAGAGATTAATTGCGAATAATTAAGGGAGCCAGTTAGTAAGATGTGATCGTTAAGCGCCGTATTTATAATAGAATTTACAGTAAACTGATTGTCGTCTGTACGGTCTTCGTATTGCACATATGCCGCTTCTAACCCTTGATTTGCATTAGTTATATTAGCATCGTACATAGCATTCCAATCTATTTGGCCATTGTTTATAAATTCGTGTTCCGAGAGATAAGCATTGGTATAATCGGGTTCGGGTTTTGCTAAGTAATAACTTGGTAATTTCTGATAATATGCGGGACTCGGGTTACCACCACCAGGATAATCTAACCGGCTGTGGCCTTGTTTTCCGAAGGTATAACTCAGGTTAGTTTGAAGCTCGGTTTCCTTATTAATATCCCAATAATGACTTAACATAAAAATAGGTTGAGCCACATCTTTAACTCTAGAATTTCGTTTCTCGCCATCTTGAAACCCCCAATACTCGTTATATTTGGTATCTCTTAAATCGAAAACTTCTTGGGTATTTGGCGATGATTTTCCGCGTCTGTTTGGCGTATAAATTCCTGTAAAATTCAGAGCTTGCTTTTGGTTTAATTTCTTTTCTACCGATATAAAAAAAGAATTGGCATCGTAAAATGTGGCATCTTGAAAGCCTTCATGTCCCCAACGCCTACCGATAGAAAGGGCATATGCCCAGCCATTTTTAACTAAACCGGAAGCATAACTAGCCATTAAACGATTCGCATAACTTCTATTCGAAGAGGTATATGTTAACCTACCACCTTCTCTATATTTAGAAGCACGCGTACTTATATTTGTCGTTCCCAATACACCTCCAAAATTTAGTGTGGACGGTGCTAAGCCGAATCCGAATTCCTGATTGCGCAGCACATCGTTAATACCTCCCCAATTACTCCATTGCATTCTACCATTAAACATAGAATTCATTTCGATTCCATTAATTAACAGTTTGCCTTCGCTTGAATCCAATCCACGAATTTTAAAGAAGGAGCCACTAAACTCGAATGCTGCAGTACGTTGAAATACATCTTGAGAAGCTTGCAATAACCCGGAAATATTATCGGCAGCACTTGTATCTTCATTTAATTCGTCGTCTGTTAATACAATAGTGTATAAATCTTGACTAGAGGTCGCGTCTATTTTCAAAAACATATCGTCTATATGTAAAGGCACGCCCTCATTTATAATTATCGGGTAACGCTTACCAACATAACCGGGTTTAGAAACATGTAAAATGTATTCTCCAAAAATGGTCGGATTTTTTATTTTAAAAGCTCCAGAAGCACTGGTTTCGGCACTTAGGTTTGTACTCTCAATTTGAATACTAACATTGGGTAATGGTTGGAAAGACAACGCATCTTTAACACTTCCAGAAACGTCTTGATTTTGCGATAAAACGGATTGAAATACAATAAAAACACAACAAAAGGCGAGGATAGTTTTCTCCATTAAAACAACATTTAAAACTCATTACTTTCTAACTATCAAACACTTAGGGTCTATTAATTTAATAATTTTTATTTAAAAAACACTATATTTAGGTTATATATTTAATTCAGGATGAACAAGTTAAAGTATATTTTATGGATAATCTGCCTTATTAACACAGCATTAATTTGCGCCCAAAAGCGGGAATTTTCAATACATACTATTGCGTTTTATAACCTTGAAAATTTATTCGATACTGAAGACGATCCTACCATTTTTGATGAAAGTAGTCCGATTATGGAACTCGCAGAAAACCGTTCTGAAGTATACGCTATGAAGATTAAAAACATGTCCCGTGTGATCTCGGATATTGGATTTGAAAAAACCGGAAACGCTCCCGCTATTTTAGGTGTTTCGGAAATTGAAAACCGAGCCGTGTTGGAAGATATTATTAATGAAACGCTACTTATAAAATACGATTATGCCATTGTACATTTTGACTCTCCAGACCGCAGAGGCATAGACGTAGGTTTAATTTATCAAAAAAACCTATTTACACCAATTTCCACATCAAACCATACGCTTTACTTAAAAGACGAACTTAAAGGCACTCCTATTTATACGCGAGATCAATTGGTGGTAAGTGGACTTTTACAAGGCGACTTGATTCATATTATAGTAAACCATTGGCCCTCTAGACGTGGTGGGGAAACAAAGAGCAATCCAAAACGTATGGCCGCAGCAACATTAAATAAACATATTATAGACTCGTTACAAAGCAAAGATCCTTATGCTAAGATAATTACAATGGGTGATTTTAATGACGATCCTACCAACTCTAGCTTTAAAACGGTATTAAAGACTCAAAAAAAGAAAAGCAAAGTGGGCCTAAAAGGCATTTACAACCCCATGGAGCAACTTTACAGCGATGGCTTTGGCACAACTGCGTATCGAGACAAATGGAGCCTCTTCGATCAGATTTTAATTAGCAAACCTCTATTAGAAACAGACTTTAGTGTGTATCGGTATTATAAAGCTGGAATATTTAATGCACTATATCTAATTACTAAAACAGGTACTTACAAAGGTTATCCGTTTAGGAGTTTTGGATACGAAGGTTTTACAAATGGATATAGCGATCATTTCCCTGTATATATTTATGTTATTAGAGAAAAGTAAACACATAAAAAAAGCGACTAAAAAGTCGCTTTTAAATGTTATAATCCTAACCACATGCTCCATGGTATTCTAGATAGTAAAAGTACTAAACCGATAGAATAAAATATTGAGATGGTTTTAAATTTCGCATTAGACGATAATTTCGCTTTGTGTTTAGAATACCCCATTGTAATAAATACAAGTGCAATTATATTAATTATTGGGTGCTCTATTAAATATAATCTGCTTATAGAATCTTTCATAATGCCTCCCATTCCTAGTTCACTAAACAAAGCCATTCTTGGAGAAACTACATATAATATAATTCCTACTAATAATTGAATATGAGATACGATTATAGTAAATAAAGCCAATCTAAAATCTTTAGGCCCATATTCTTTTTTACTAACAAACTTAATAATACTATTTACCGTTGCTATAATTAATACAGCCAGTACTAAAAAAGCCCAATAGGAATGTAAATCTCTAATTACATTATACATGATGATGATTTTTTATTTTATTAAAAGCAAATGTAAGCAATTTAACGGCATAAAAAAACCATGTATTTCTACATGGTTTTATATTTAATTTAATGCTAAAAATTATTGTCTAACCCAAGCACCGTCTGTTTTAATCATAGCCGCATTTTCAGTGGTATTTGTACCATTGTATATGTCGTATGTTAAAATATATTTTTGACCATCTGCAGCAGATGGAGCGATATTGTCTAATAAAATAGCCATTGCAGTTTCGATCATATCTAAACTCCAGAAGTTTGTATTACCATCTCTTCTATCGAAGTTTTTGTAATACCCCATACTATCTGCAGGACTTTCAAAACCTGGCTCATTAATTAGTTGAGCAGACATATACTCGTAATCGGCAGCCGCTAATGTGTATCGTATTGTATTGTCTGGCACCCATGTTCCATTATCGTTTCCGAATTGCAAAGAACTTTCGGTTACCGATGGTATAGCGATCCATTCTGAACCATTATATACAAAAGGAACAATATTCATTTCATTATCTGCACCGCTCACGTATAGTTCATACATTGTTACCACACGATCGTCTGCCTTAGCATATGGGTATAACGTTTTTAAGTAAACAGAGATATTAAATTCTGCTACATCCTCACTTGAGAAATTAGGATAAGATTGTTCCATAGCGTTATATTCTTCGGTAGTAAACTCACGAACCATTTCCCATGAATCTAAAAGAATAAAATTGTTTGTTACTTCTGAAGTTGAACCTCCTGAATAATACTTATATGTTAAGTCTACCATAGCACCTCTTGTAGCATCTGGATACTTATACATAAGTAATTCTGTCATATCTCCTGCGCTATCAAAGTTTCCGTAATTAAACCCTAACGTAGCATAATCGTCATCTGTTACAGTGTAAGCTGTTTCAGACTTGATACTGTTTGATTGATATAGGTTGTATGTTACGAATACAGCTGATCCATTTCCCCAATAAGGAAATGCATCTGATAAAAATCCAGGAATTAATTCTTTAGCTTGGTCTTCAGAATCGAAGCTACCATATCCTAATTCTAGGTCTGCGTAATCATCGTCAGTTAATGTATAGTCATCAACACCAACAAGTGGTTTATCAGCACTATCAATGTCATTATAAATATCTTCCATAGGATCGCAACTCGTTAACATTGCGCCTACAACTACTAATAAATATACTAATTTCTTCATTTTAATTTTCTTTAAAAGTTAAATTGGGCTCCAACGCTAAATGTTCTTCCAAATCCGTAAAATACACGAGCATTTTCAGCAATAGAATCTGTACCATCAAAACCATTAGCTACATACTCTGTATTGAACACATTATTCATTCTTCCTACCAAACGAACATCAAAAGGTCCGAAATCTAAATTATGAACTAAACCTAAATCAAGTAATCCGTAAGCTGGCATTTTCCATGCATCAGGAGACCCAGCAGTACCTCTAGAACTAGGGTCGTATTCTGCATATAAATCATCAAAGTAGTTAAAATCTGCCATTATTCTAGTTTTAGCCATAAACTCATAATCTAAACCAAGAGCCATAGTTGTTTGAGCTGATCCACCTACATGTAAGCCATCAATAAATAAATCTACAGTGTCGATTAAATTCTGATCTTCATCATAAATTTCTACACCTTCTAAGTCATTATTCCATGTCCAATCTCCGAAAGATGCCATACCTGTAAGTTTTAACTTATCTGTTGCTCTATATACGAAATCTATTTCTAAACCTTGGTGAAGTGCATTTACTCCCAGCAAGTTTGCCGCAGCTAAAGATCCATCAGGTTGGGTATAATTATATGTTTCGGTTCTATCATTCCAAGCAGTTCTGTATAAGTTTACGTTAGCAGAAAACTTTTGTGATCTGAAACCGTATCCTAATTCCATACTGAAAATCTTTTGATTTTCTGCATCTGGATTAATTCTTTCGTTATCGAAACCAATAAAAGTAGCATCGAAACCTCCCGCTTTTTCGAAGTAACCAATATTAGCAAATACATTATGGTTTCCTGTAAGGTTGTAATTGGCACCCCCTTTAGCACTATAACCTATGAAGTTATACCAATCTGTTGATTGATTTGGATCGCTATCTAAATAGTTAAAGTAATCTACACGTTTAAATCCTGTGTTAGATCCAGCTACTGCAACAAATGCAGAAAGATCGTCTTTAGAATATTCTAATTGACCAAAAAGACCAACCCAGTTAACTAAACCATCATTATGGTAAGAATACGTGTCACCAACTTGGTAAGTTGCATTAGGGTCGTTTACATTTGAATCATCTGCGAAATAACGACCTCCTAATAAATCTGTTAATTCAGTATAATGAATACCTTTATATGTTCTTAAATCTAAACCACCTGTTAACACTAAATTATCTCCAATTTTATGATCTAAAGTAGACAATAAACCATACCATTCGTGATCGTTACGAGAAGCTCTTAAAACAGTTTCAGAACCATAAGCGCCTAAAGCTTCGTTTTCGTCTACAATCTTATCGAAGTCTGTAGGACCATAAACTCCAATTCTGTATTCAGAAACACCATTTTCTCCTAAACTAAATTTATTAACACCGGCGTAACCACCTCCACCACCAGATCCGAATGATGCGTATGCTGCTGTAGATAGTTTTGTTTGATCAGAAATGTTCCAATACCAGTTTAAAGAAATTTGAGGTTTGTTATAGAAGTTATCTTCTTGGTGAGTTACTTGCCCATTTTTGTAACCCCAGTCTGCGTTAAAGCGTCTTCCACCTTCGTTTGTTGCTCTGTAAGTCTCGATAGTTTGACTGTTTTGTCTTTGACCGTGACGTTGTGTTGCTCCAAAAGCACTGAAAGATAATTTATGGTCTTCACCTAATTGCTTAGAAACATTTACAAAGTAAGATAATGCACTAAATTCTGTACCATCTACATAACCATCTCCATCAATTTTGTAAGCAGAAACCGTAGCAGCAAATCCATTATCCATTAACCCTGTAGAGTATGAAGCGCCGTACTTTAAGTAACCATCGTTAGCGACAGAAGTTCCAATAGAACCTCCAGTTTCAACATCTGTAGTTTTAGTAATAATGTTGATTGTTCCTCCAATAGAAGGTACAGCCACCTTAGAAGCTCCTAAACCACGTTGTACTTGCATAGAGCTAGTAACATCGCCAAGACCAGCCCAGTTACTCCAATAAACATTACCATTTTCCATGTCGTTTACAGGTACACCGTTAATTAAAACAGCAACGTTGTCATCTTCAAAACCTCTTAGGTTAATTTTACCATCACCAAAACCACCACCGGCTTTAGTCGCGTAAACACCTGGAGTAGATTTTAAGATTTCAGGAAATTCTTGCGTTCCTAATTTTAATTCAATTTCTTCAGCTCTAATAGTAGATACAGCAACGGGTGTTTTTCTGTCTACCGCTACTGAAGCAATAATTTGAACTTCATCTAAACCAAATTCGCTAGACTCTAAAACAATTTTACCTAAATCTACATTCCCATTTACAGGAATTTCTTTAGATAAATATCCAATGTAAGACACAACGATTACAGCATCTGTAGTCTTTGTCTTAATTGAAAAATTTCCGTCAAAATCACTAGAAACACCATTAGTTGTTCCTTTCTCCACAACGTTTACTCCCGGTAAAGGCATGTTGGATTCAGGATCTACAGTAGTTCCTGTAACAATACTTTGCGCAAAAGACACAGTGCTACACACCATGATTATTGCAAAAAATAAGTTTTTTGTAATGTTCTTCATTTTTGTTATTTGAAATTAATTTTACGAGTGCAAAAGTAGTGCTAATTATTATTCTACTATTACGTAAATGTTAAGATTTTTAACATTCGGCAATATACAGATAATGCACCTAATAACAAAAAGGATGAACTTTTAGAGTATTTTTTACGTCTTTATAGGTTATTGACGTCCTTTTTTATAAAAGTTTAAAAGATTAAGAGTGGAATTGTCATGTTCGTAATTTTCACTACCATCAAATTCTTTTAAAATTTTACTTGCAAGTTGCTTTCCTAGCTCTACACCCCACTGATCGTAGCTAAAAATGTTCCAAATCACCCCTTGAACGAAAATTTTATGCTCGTACATCGCGATTAATTTACCTAAACTAGCAGGTGTAAGTTTCTTTATAAAAAGCGTATTTGTAGGTTTATTACCTTCAAAAACTTTAAATGGAAGTAATTTTAATTTTTCGGCTTCAGATAAATTCTGAGTAGCCATTTCAGACAATACCTCTTCCTCTGTCTTTCCGTTAAGCAACGCTTCTGTTTGCGCTAAGAAATTAGACATTAATTTATCTTGGTGATCTGAATTGCCATGTAAAGACTCTACATAACCAATAAAATCGGCTGGAATTAATTTTGTCCCTTGGTGAATTAATTGAAAAAAGGCATGTTGCGAATTTGTACCTGGTTCTCCCCAAATTAAAGTCCCCGTTTGATAATTTACGCGATCGCCATTTCGATCTATGCTTTTACCATTACTCTCCATAATACCTTGTTGCAAATAAGTAGCAAACTGCGTTAAATATTGGCTATAACCAATTACAGCTTCACTTTCTGCATTAAAGAAATTATTGTACCATACGCTTAATAAAGCGAGTACAACAGGAATATTTTTATCGAAATCTGTAGTTCTAAAATGCTCGTCCATGTCGTGAGCACCTTCTAACAAACTTTCAAAGTTTTTGTAACCAACGGCTAAACTAATCGTTAAACCTACAGCACTCCACAATGAAAAACGTCCACCAACCCAATTCCACATCGGGAAAATATTGGCTTCGTCAATACCAAATTCTTTTACTTTTTCGATATTGGTAGATACAGCCACAAAATGACTAGCTACAGCTTCCTGATTGGCATGTTCTAAAAACCAAGTACGTAAGGTATTGGCATTAGATAATGTTTCTTGAGTGGTAAAGGTTTTAGACACCACAACAAATAAGGTTGTTTCTGGGTCTAGGGTTTTAATCACTTCGTTTACATGATCTCCATCTACATTACTTACAAAATGTGTGGTTAAGTGATTTTTATAATATTGTAGCGATTCTACCACCATGGCAGGACCAAGGTCTGAACCTCCAATTCCAATATTTACTATATCGGTAAATGCTTTACCTGTAAATCCTTTTAATTCACCATTTACAACTTTGTTTGTAAAGGTTTCTATTTCGGCTTTTACTCTATATATTTCCGGCATTACATCTTCGCCATCTACTAAAACTTTAGCCGATTTTGGAGCTCTTAAAGCCGTATGTAACACTTCACGTCCTTCAGTTTCATTAATAACATCTCCAGAGAAATAACCTTGCATTGCATCTTTCAACTTCACCTCATCTGCTAACTGAAGCAAATATTTCATTGTCTCTTCAGTTATTCTGTTTTTTGAAAAATCTACATAAAAATCCTCCCAAATTATGGTGTTTTTATCTGCGCGATCAGGATCGTTTGCAAATAAATCCTTCATATGGGTGTTTTTAATGTCTTCAAAATGGTTTTGAAGATTTTTCCATGCTTCTGTAGTGGTTGGGTTGATAGTTGGTAATGCCATGATTAATATCCTTGTGTTATTAAATTTTGTTCTGGTTTATGCTGTGGCACGCCCTTAAACGGTACAGCATCTATTTGTATTTTAATAGGTTTAATATACTCTAAATATTTAACTTTTAAATTTTCTGAAATCGGTTCGGCTGCAGGTAACTTTTGTTTAAACGGATCGACTTGAACTCCATTTTTCCAAAAACGGTAACACACGTGTGGCCCAGAGGTATTTCCTGTCATTCCGACCCAACCAATTACATCGCCTTGTTTAACGTATTCCCCTTCTTTAACTTTACGTTTCTGCATGTGAAGATATTGTGTTTCGTAAATTTTATTGTGACGAATTTTCACATAATTCCCATTTCCTCCAGTGTAACTCGATTTTGTAACACGACCGCTTGCAGTTGCCACAATAGGCGTCCCAATATTAGCAGCAAAATCGGTTCCTTTGTGCGGACGCACTCGATTACCGTATAAAGCAATTCGTCTATTTAAATTAAATCGTGACGAAATACGCTTATATTCTACCGGTGCCTTTAAGAAGGCACGACGTAAGGTTTTAGCTTCCTCGTTGTAGAAATCTGTAATACCATTTACCGGATCGGTTTCAAACTCGAAAGCGTAAAATGGCTCTGTATTATGCTGAAAATATGCCGCTTTTATTTTATCTATTCCAGCATAAATTGTATCGTCAATATATTTGTCGGTATAAATCACTTTAAAACGATCTCCTTTTTGAAGTCTTGTAAAGTCGATAGTCCACGCATAAATATCCGACATTTTATATGCCAAAATAAGGCTTAAACCATCATCGGCTAGAGTTTGCGAGATGTTACTATTTATAACACCAGAATATTCCTTTTCAACATATTTTATAGGCTTTCTACTTGTAAAAGCATGAATACTATCGTGAAAATTCACTACAACATATTCTTCCTTATTAGGCTGATAAATAAAACTTCTAGGGGTTTCTAAGGAATCTTTAGCGCAAAGGAGTGTGTAAGGTTTCCCGATTTGGATTTTTCTAATATCGAAACTATCTCTTGCTGTTTCTGCAATCTCGTAAATTTTAGAAAAGCCCACATTGTTACTTTCTAAAATTTTTCCAAAACTATCTCCCGCTTTAACCGTATCTCTTTTTACGACGTAATCGTTTAAATTAAATCCAAATTCGTAAACATCAGGGACAAGAATCTCTTTTTCTACTACTGCTAAATCTTCGTTAGTTTGTTTTTCGGGGTCACTTTTACAACTTATAAAACCTAGTGTGACAGCCAAAAGGAGTGTACACTTCTGACCCAATCTTCTCATTCTTGTTTGATCCATAAATCCGGAAAAATATTTGCTTTTTTTGCTATTATGATTTGTACTGGTATGCATCAGATAAACAATGTTTAACAGCTCGACACAAAACCTACTTATCTGTGATATTCTTTTACTAACGCAGACAATGGTTAAAACATTGTGTAAAGATTAGGCTAGCTATAGAATGCCGCTAATTTAATAAATTCACTGTACTTAGTCCCTTCTAAAACTGTTAATAAATATCTTAAATCTACCCTTTTTAAAAAGTTTACACATCATAATTTAGATATCTCACCTCATTCTCACTGCTTAGGAGACTAACTAGGAATTAAAAATTAGCAAATAACAGAGTGTTCTTAATTATTAACTATGATTTTAAGGGGATATTTTAAACCTTTAAAGGCTGACAAATCAGCTCGTAAGGAACCGACTGCAAGATCGGCTTGAACTTTTAAAGGCATTCTATTTTTATCGTTAGAGACCCATAACGTTAAACTTTCTTCTTCTTTAAAAACTCGACCTGCCATAACATAAGGTCTAAATTTTAAAGCCACCATTTTTCCAAAATCAGTATCTATAGTTTCTTCACCTAGGTATTTTAATTTGAAACCATAATTTTCTTCATCAAAAAACATATTAACCGTTAACTCATCTCCAGCTTTAAGATTATCTAGATCAATCTCATTTCTAAAATAATAATACGTCGAAACCATATCCTGCACATTGGCAGCAATATCCATTTCTTTCTTAGTCTTATTCTTTTTATCGTGAATTAGTGCTTTTTTATTATCGTGATCAAATTCTATTTCAATGTTTTTGGTATGTCCACCTTCATCAATTTTTCTAATAAATTTATAAGGTGCGTAAGTTGTTTTGTCTATGTAAGTTTCGTAACGATCGTCCACTTTAAAAAACCATTTTAAGGCTCCAGTTGTCCATCCTTTTCCTACCACATGGTATACAGTCTTTCCATCGTAATACCTGTTTTTAACTTCCAAAGTTGCTTCTCCTGCCTTAAGAAAACCGCTATAATTCATTTCAAATTTAAACCACTCGCCTTCCTGAAAAGCACTCTCTTTTTGAGCCGATACTTTTACGCCTAAAGTGATAGTAAACAAGAAAATAATAATTGAATATTTCATACTTTAATTTAGATTGGGACAATAATTCTTTAACCTTAATAGATATTATTTACATGTATTAACAATATCTATTCCAAATGTATTAAAAGATTAAAACTCAATCAATTTAAAAGATGACTCTAATTGAGATTTGTCATTAAATTTAGGTTAAACACTTTACATTTTTGATGCTTTTAGATAGCAAATTAATAATTTACTTATACAACACCCTATTTTAAGAGCAGTTTTCAAGAATCATTTTTAGATTTTACAATCAGTACAAATTACTAAAACCAAAAGCCGACATTAAAAAACCAGTTACTACTTTTATTTTCTGGCGAATACGAATATGTAAGTTCTATAGGCCCCATAAATGTGTCCCAGCCATAGCCTAATGCATATCCGGAATAATCGGGTAAAGCCAGCCAATCGATAGATTCGAAAATACCATCTCCGATATTGGCATAATTGGCAGCACCAAAAACATGATGTTTTCTAGCAAACTCATAGTCTAATTTAATCATGCATTTTACAAAGCTATCTCCAGAAATAGACAACCAGTCGTAACCGTAAAACGATTTTATATTGTTAATTAAATTATCTCCATAGCCACCTAAAGCAAAATCCAGAAACGGACTTTCATTTTCTCCGATTCTAAATCCGCCTTCGTTAGTGATACGAGCAGACAACTTTTTAGATATTTTAAATGCGTAACCTAAATCTGCTTTTGCAATAGAAAACTCGGTGAAATTATCGTTAAAGGCAGACGAATAGAGATACAAGTGAAAATCGCCATTAAAATAAAAGCCTTCTGTAGGGAAGTATTTATTATCGTAAGAATCGTAATTTAACTTACCATAGAAACTAAAATAATGCGAATCTTCAAACACTCTATTAGAGTTATCGGGACTATCGGAAACGGTTTCCGATTCAATTTTTAGATACTTAAGCTCAGATCCTAAACTTAATGTCATATCATTAAAAAACTGAGTTTGAACATAGAACTGATTTGTAAAATCTTGTAATTCGACATCTATCTTATTAATCCCCAAATCTTTTGCGTTTTCTAAATAAAGGACAGAACTTACATTTTTATTAAATTGGTTATATCTAGATTTTACGCCTATACTCCAATAAAATCCTTTATCGATATAATATTCAAAATTATAACGCAAATTATCTCCTAAAATTAAATCCAGAGACGCAACGTCATTCTTAGTAAACAGCCGCTTTCTTGTCACATTTACCAGCGCCGCACTTTTATACAAATCGTCGTAATGCAATGCAAACTTAAGCGCCGTTTTTCGAGAGCTCTCCTTTACATATGCAATTAAATCGTATCCCTCTTTATCTTTAGACGGCTTTAAATCGTAAGTAAAACTTTCAAAGTTATCGGTTGCAATAAGGTTGTTTACACCACTAGAAAAATCGAGATAGCTCACACGGGTGTCGTTTTTCAATTTTAACTTCCCCTGAATATAAGATCTTGTATACCTATCGTTGCCATGAATTTCAATATCATTTATAGAGATTGAATCTAATTGTCTGGCATAGTGACGTGCTTCGCGCTTTACAGTTTGATGTGTTGCAACATTCTCTAACTCTTCTACTTTTCTCTCCGCCGCCAACTCACCATTTTTAATTATCGCGGCACCTTCGTTAAATGAAATAACATTAAAATTCTCAATATTCGGAGTGATGTAAATATCGGTACCTTCAATTTTTTTGGCCATATCACTCAGTGTTCTATAGTTCTGAATCTGATATAAAATTTCGGTAGCCGATTGTAAATCTGTACTCTTAGACAAGCGATCTTGCACATCGACACCTATTATAATATCAACCCCTTTAGCGCGCATTTCGTCTAGCGGGTAATTATTTACAACACCTCCATCTATATACGATTTACCATCTATAATAACGGGCTGAAATAAAGTTGGTAGAGCCCCACTGGCCATAACCGATTGTGCGAGATTTCCTTTATTTAACTGCACCGCCTCACCTGTTTCTATATTTGTTGCCATACAAAAGAAGGGAATCGGCAACTTACTAAAGTCGGTTATATCATTAACACGCAAAGTAAGTTCAGACAACAAATTAAAAGTGTTTTGTCCGCGCGATAATGCCGTTGGAAGTCGCACTTTAAAATCGTCGAAAGGCAAGGTCACGGCATACCGTTCGGTATTTTCTCGCTCATAAAATGTTTTGGCCTCCCGTGGTAGATTATCAATAATGATATTATCGAAATTAATTGTTTTAAAAATAGAATCGATTTCTTTTCCCGAATATCCGGAAGCATATAAAGACCCTACAATGGCGCCCATACTTGTCCCCGCAATATGGTCTACACGAATGCCTAAACTATCAATAACTTTAAGGACACCAATATGCGCTAAACCTTTGGCTCCTCCTCCACTTAATACAACTCCTACTTTTACATCATTAGTGTTTTTAAATTTCTGTTCTTGAGCACGACCAAAAATCCCAATAAGAAAAACACTAAAAAGTAAGATGATACGCATATAATTATGGGGTATGATAATGATTAAATATTTTATTTGCTCTCGAGAATCCAACAACCGCTTCAAGGTCTTTTAATGATGCATTAGAAATGCGTTTAACAGATTTAAAATGACTTAATAATTCCACAATAGTTTTTTCTCCAATTCCTGGGATGGTCTCTAAGTCTGTATTTAAGGCCGTTTTACTTCGTCTATTTCTATGGTGCTCTATACCAAATCTATGCGCCTCGTTACGCAATTGTTGTATTATTTTAAGCGTTTCACTTTTCTTATCTAAATAAAGCGGAATCGGATCTTCCGGATAAAACAGTTCTTCCAAACGTTTCGCAATTCCGATAATTGCAATTTTACCACGTAAGCCCAAATCGTCTAATGCATTTAAGGCCGACGACAATTGCCCTTTTCCTCCATCAATAATAATAAGTTGTGGCAACGGTTGCTGTTCTTCTACCAAACGTTTATAACGCCTAAAAACAACTTCTTCCATAGAAGCAAAATCGTCTGGTCCAACTACTGTTTTTATATTAAAATGCCTATAATCTTTCTTACTCGGTTTTCCATCCTTAAACACCACACAAGCGGCTACGGGATGAGTTCCTTGAATATTCGAGTTATCGAAACATTCTATATGCCTTGGCTCTTCATGTAAACGTAAATCTGTTTTCATCTGCGCCATTATGCGATTAACATGTCGGTCTGGATCGGTTATTTTAATTTGTTTAAACCGTTCCATACGGTAATATTTTGCATTACGAAGCGACAAATCCAGGATGCGTTTTTTATCTCCTAATTGCGGAATTGTTATTCGTAAATCCTCTCCTAAACTCACTTTAAAAGGTACATATATTTCTTTTGAGTTAGAATGAAAACGCTGACGAATTTCAGTTATTGCCAATTCCAATAATTGTTTATCTGTTTCGTCTAATTTTTTCTTAATTTCTAAAGTATGTGCTCGAATTATTGAACCATAAGAAATTTGAAGGAAATTGACATATCCAAAACCCTCGTCGCTTACTATTGAAAATACGTCTACATTGCTAATTTTCGGATTTATGATGGTGGATTTCGCCTGATAATTTTCTAAAACATCAATTTTCTCTTTAACTTTTTGAGCTTCTTCAAACTGTAAATTCGCCGCAAATTGCTTCATCTGATTTTTAAACTGAAGTAAAGAATCTTTAAAATTTCCTTTTAAAATCTCTCGAATTGCAACAATGTTTTTATCGTACTCCTCTATAGATTCGTAATCTTCGCAAGGCCCTTTACAGTTACCCAAATGAAACTCTAAACAGACTTTATATTTACCCGCTTCAATTTTAGATTCAGACAAATCATAATTACACGTGCGCAACGGATAGACGCCTTTAATTAAATCTAAAAGCGTATGTATGGTTTTAAAATTAGTATACGGACCAAAATATTCCGAACCATCTTTTATAACTCTTCTCGTAGAAAACACCCTAGGAAACCGTTCTTTTTTAATACAAATCCATGGATAGGTTTTATCATCTTTCAATAAGACATTGTATCGTGGCTGATATTTTTTAATTAAATTATTTTCTAGAAGCAAAGCATCTGTCTCCGTTTCTACCACAATATGTTTAATGTCTGCTATCTTTCTTACAAGTACGCGCGTCTTCCCGTTATCGTGTGTTTTATTAAAATAAGAAGACACACGTTTCTTTAAGTTCTTGGCTTTTCCCACGTAAATAATCGTACCATTAGCATCGTAATACTGGTATATACCTGGAGAAGAAGGCAAGGTTTTTAGCTGTAATTGTAATGCGGTTTCATCCATAAAACAAAGATACTACAACAATATTAAAACAAATTTCATTGTATAAATTTTAGCAAAGATTATTACTCATTTCATTCAACTTTAAATATCTTTCGCCTTTTTAACACTAACATGGATAAACGTACAATTGGTCGCGTAGATAAATTTGATTTCCCCAAATTAGATCTCTATAATATTGATGTAAAAATAGACACTGGGGCTTATACTTCTGCCATTCATTGTTCTGAAATAAAAGAAGTAAACAACACCTTACATTGCACTTTTTATAGTAAAGGTCATCCTAACTTTAGTAGCGACGAAGTCATCTTTACCGAATACACATTTACCAATGTGAAAAGCAGTAACGGAATAAAAGAAAATAGATATAAAATAAAATCTGAAGTAATAATCTTTGGTAAAACGTACAAAATCAACTTAACTTTAAGCACAAGAGACGATATGCGTTTCCCTGTCCTTATTGGAAGACAATTCTTAAAAGGAAAATTTTTAGTTGATGTTGATCTTCAAAACCTATCTCATAATTTAAAAGCCTAATGAATATTGTAATTTTATCAAGGAACGCAGAACTTTACTCTACAGCACGTTTAGTTACTGAAGGTGAAAAGCGTGGTCACAGAATTGAAGTTATAGACCCGCTTAAATGCGACATTATTATTGAAAAAGAAAAACCTACTATATATTATAAAAATAGGTATTTAGATTACGTAGATGCCATAATCCCTAGAATTGGAGCTTCGGTTACTTTTTATGGATGTGCTGTGGTTCGTC
Source organism: Formosa sp. F44 (assembly GCF_056238645.1). The sequence goes on along the minus strand of NZ_JBWDLJ010000002.1, from coordinate 425,170 downwards.
AGTTTGAAATGATGAATGTATTTACTATCGTAACTTCAGACGCCATACAGCGTTCTAGAGACAAACTAAGATCTTTACAGCGCTTGAGTAAGGCTGGAATTGGCATGCCTAAAACCGTATTTACCAATTACTCGAGAGATGTAGAAGAAGTAATTGCTCATGTTGGCGGTACTCCTGTAATTATTAAATTACTAGAAGGAACTCAAGGCTTAGGAGTCGTTTTAGCAGAAACTAAAAACGCAGCAGAATCTGTTCTTGAAGCCTTTAACGGTTTACAAGCAAGAGTAATTGTACAAGAGTTTATAAAGGAAGCTAATGGTGCCGACTTAAGAGCTTTAATTGTAGACGGACAGGTGGTTGGTGCTATGAAACGCCAAGGTAAAGAAGGCGAATTTCGCTCGAATTTACACCGTGGCGGATCGGCAAATATTATTAAATTAGACGCTGCCGAATTAGAATTGGCTATTAATGCCGCAAAAGCTTTAAAATTGCCAGTTTGTGGCGTAGACATGCTACAATCTGCTAGAGGTCCATTATTGTTAGAAGTAAACTCGACTCCTGGATTAGAAGGTATTGAAGGCGCTACAGGTAAAAATATCGCTAAAAATATTATCAACTTTATCGAACGAAATGCAAAATTATAGATGATGTTTCAAAAAGATGTTTTACATGTTTTAGGACAAAAAATTCTACCTGGAGAAAGTGCCGAAATTAGTTTTGATGTTGCTAATTTACACACCTCTTCTAGTGTAGATGTACCTGTCTTTATAGAGCGTTCTAAACGTCCCGGCCCTACAGTCTTGTTTACTGCGGGAATTCATGGAGACGAAGTTAACGGCGTAGAAATAGTACGACAAATTATAGCAAAAGGCCTAAACAAGCCCAAACGTGGTAGCATTATTTGCATTCCTGTTATTAACATCTTTGGATTTATTAACTTAAAGCGAGAGTTTCCCGATGGTCGCGATTTAAACCGTGTATTTCCTGGAAACGAAAACGGATCGCTAGCTAGTCAGGTGGCTCATAAACTCATTCACGAAGTTATCCCTTCGGTGGACTATGTGGTCGATTTTCATACCGGTGGCGCGGGTAGATTTAATGCGCCGCAAATTCGGATTGAAAAATCGAATTTCGAATTGGACGAATTAGCCTTGGCTTTTGGAGCTCCATTTGTTATGTATTCTAAAAACTTAGGTAAATCGTTTCGATATACGTGTTCCAAATTAGGGATTCCCATGCTCCTTTTTGAAGGTGGAAAATCTATTCATTTAGACGCTAACGTTACGGCAACAGGAGTTAACGGAGCAAAACGTGTGTTGTATTATTTAAACATGTTAAATGCTAGATTTAAAGCGACAGCTCCAAAAAAACCATGTGTGTTTATTTTGGAAAGCAGATGGCAACGTGCAGAATATTCTGGTATGTTTAGACCTGCTTTAGATTTAATGTCTACCAAAGTTAAACGTGGAGATATCTTAGGAAACATTACCGATCCCTACGGAAAATTTAACGATTATGTAAAGGCAGAAACAAGCGGTTATATTATAAATGTAAACGAATCTCCCATTGTGTACCAAGGAGATGCTTTGTTTCATATTACAAGAAAACTGAAACGCGATTTATGACCAAAGCAGAGTTAAGAAAACTATATAAAACCAAGCGCAAATCCTTAACTTTAGAATCTTGCGACGACTTGAGTATCGAGATCTCTAATCAGCTTTTAAAGCTTCCGATTTGGGATAAATCATTCTACCATATTTTTTTAACTATTGAAGAGCAAAAAGAGGTAAATACCGAATTTATTCTTAACATTCTCTCTGGGAAAGATAAAAATATAGTGGTTTCTAAAAGTGATTTTAAAACTGGACTCATGGATCACGTTTTACTTACCGATGCGACTACTATAAAGAAAAACAGTTATAATATTCCTGAACCTATTGATGGTATCCCGATTCCAAACTCGAGTATAGAAGTTGTATTTATACCGCTTTTAGCATTCGACACTTTCGGAAACAGAATTGGCTACGGTAAAGGATTTTACGATCGATTTTTAGAAGCTTGCAATCCAGAAACCGTAAAGATCGGACTGTCTTTTTTTGAAGCTGAAACTAAAATTTCTGATGTTTACCACAGTGATATTCCTTTAGATTATTGCGTAACGCCTAATAAGATTTATACCTTCTAAAAAACAAAAAGCACCCTATTGTTTTAAATTAATCCTTAGGGAACACTTTTTTATTAAACACAAGTAACATGACGAATCCTGTACTTATGGCAACATCGGCAACATTAAAAACAGGTTCGAAAAACGTAAAGAATTTACCACCCCAAAACGGCAACCATTCTGGTAAATAGCCCTTCCAAATAGGAAAATACAACATATCTACAACCTTACCATGAAGCAAGGTATCGTAACCACCTGTCGCCGGCATAAACGAAGCCACTTGCCCGTGACTATCGTTAAATAAAATACCATAAAAAACAGAATCGATAATATTTCCTAACGCCCCAGCAAAGATTAAAGAGATTGCCAAGGTAAGCAAGTAATGACCTTTAGTTTTTACCGTAGAATACAACCAGTACCCAATACCGAAGATGGCAAAAATCCTGAAGACGGTTAGCGATGTTTTAGCTGTCCGATCTGAGATTGACGACGTAAAATCACTGATTTTAGTTCCCCAAGCCATGCCTTCATTTTCTATAAAATAAATCCGAAACCAGTTAAAAACGGTTACATCTTCACCTAAAACAAAATGCGTTTTAATGTAAATTTTACTTATTTGATCGATAAGTAAGACGATAAAAATAAGTAGACTGGCTTTCTTTAGGGACATGCTTTAAATTTTCAACAAAAATAGGAATATTATTCTGTTTTAAATACACTTATATCTCCCCGAATAGACTTTAAATCTATTTGATTTTTTCCAGAAATTAAAGGTTGCAGGTTTACAGCACCGTGCTTAGAAATTGCATCGACTTTGGCAAAATTGGTTTCTACAGAAATAGCACCTTCAATGGTGTTAATTTTAGCAGAACCTATAAAGGCATCTAACTTACACTGGCCTTGATTTAATTCGATAAAAGTGGAGTTAAATACGCCTTCTATATGTATATAAGCGATATCACTTTTAATATTAAGAGTTACATGTTCTGGTACTTGAATATTTAATTCTATAGACATTACTTTATGAGCACTTAATTTATCATTATCCGCTTGAAATAATGGATGAAATCCAGTTGACACATATAAAGAATCGTTACGTGTTTTGGCAATTACCAACATCTCTTCATTATGTTCGCCAGCTATTTTAGTCTGAATTGTTATTCGATTAGTCTTAGATGCCGTTACATGTATTTTAAAGCAATTGTTTCCATTAATCTGAAGTATGGTAATATTTTGCGCATCAATTATTTTATCAATACGCTTTTGGGCGCTTAATGTGACACAAAAAAAGATGAATAAAATAAAAGGAAGACATTTCATATAAAAGCAAAAAAACGCCTTTGCATAATGCAAGGCGTTTAATTTTATAAATTTAAAGTACTGTTATTGCATGTTCTTAGCTTCGATACTAAGCGTTGCATGTGGTACTAATTTTAAACGTTCTTTGTTAATTAATTTACCCGTAACACGGCAAACTCCGTACGTCTTATTCTCAATTCTTATAAGCGCATTTTTAAGGTCGCGGATAAATTTTTCTTGACGAATAGCTAATTGCGAATTCGCTTCTTTACTCATCGTTTCACTACCTTCTTCAAAAGCTTTAAATGTAGGAGACGTATCATCTGTTCCGTTATTTAAATCGTTTTGATAGGCACTTTTAATTAAATCTAAATCGTGTTTGGCTTTTTCAATTTTGTCTTGAATAATTACTTTAAATTCTGCCAAATCCTTATCCGTATGTCTTACGTTTAAATCTACGTTCATAATGTTAGTGTTTTTCTATAAACAACTTAGTTTCTATGTCATCAAACTCAATATCAATTCCGTTGTTTACCAGGTCTATAATTTCTAGTTCGGCTGTTAAGGTTTCCACCTTAATATATTCTAAATTCGTCTCTACAGCATTTACAATATCATCATGTCTTTGAAGTTTAACACTAATTCGGTCGGTAACTTCGAAACCTGAATCCTTTCGTAAATTTTGTATTCTATTTATTAATTCTCTTGCAATTCCTTCTTGTCTTAGTTCTTTAGAAATTGTGATGTCTAGTGCTACTGTTAAGTTTCCTTCGTTAGCAACTAACCATCCTTCAATATCTTGCGAAATAATTTCGACATCTTCACGACCTAAAGTAATACTTTTTCCATTAATTCCAATGCTTAAAGTACCGCTTTGTTCTATTTCTTTAATGTCTTCTGCAGTCAATTTAGCTATCTCACTAGCAATCAACTTCATATCTTTACCAAATCGAGGTCCTAAAACTTTAAAATCTGGCTTAATTTGCTTTACTAAGATATCTGATGCATCTTCTAACAACTCGATATCCTTAATATTTACCTCGTGCTTAATTAAATCGGCAACCGCTAAAATCTCTTCTTTCTGTTCCTTAGTATCTATAGGAATCATGATTTTCTGTAACGGCTGGCGCACTTTAATTTTTTCTTTAGCTCGTAATGATAATACTAAAGACGAAATTACCTGAGCACGCCCCATTTTTCGTTCTAAAGACTTGTCTACAAACGCTTCATTAAACACAGGGAACTCAGCCAAATGTACACTTTCAAATGTTTCTTTTTGTGTCACTTGTGTTAAGTCTCGGTAAAGTTTATCCATGAAAAACGGAGCTATTGGAGCACCAAGTTTTGCAATGGTTAGCATACAGGTATACAAGGTTTGGTAAGCCGAAATCTTATCTTGTTCGTAATCGCCTTTCCAGAAACGTCTTCTACTTAAACGCACATACCAGTTACTTAAATAGTCTTGTGTAAACTCTGAAATAGCACGTGCCGCTTTTGTTGGCTCGTATTCTGCATAATATTCGTCTACACGCTGAATAAGGGTGTGTAATTCTGATAAAATCCAACGGTCTAATTCCGGACGTTCAGCTAACGGAATGTCTGCCTCACTATAGCTGAATTTATCTAAATTAGTATATAAGCTGAAGAATGAATAGGTGTTGTAAAGTGTTCCGAAGAATTTACGTTTTACCTCTTCAATACCTTCAATATCGAATTTTAAATTATCCCACGGATTTGCATTTGCAATCATATACCAACGTGTGGCATCTGGACCGTAAGCTGTAAGGGTTTCAAAAGGATCGACAGCATTTCCTAAACGCTTCGACATTTTTTGTCCGTTTTTATCTAGTACTAATCCATTAGATACTACATTTTTATAGGCTACAGAATCGAATACCATAGTTGCTATGGCGTGAAGTGTATAAAACCATCCACGTGTTTGGTCTACTCCTTCTGCGATAAAATCGGCTGGATATGATTCATTTCCATCAATTTTTTCTTTATTTTCAAACGGATAATGCCATTGTGCATACGGCATAGAACCAGAATCGAACCATACATCTATCAAGTCGCTTTCACGTTTCATAGGTTGCCCTGATGCAGACACCAATGTAATTTGGTCGACAATATTTTTATGCAGGTCTAATTGTGCGTAGTTTTCTTCAGAATTGTTTCCGATTTCAAAACTTTCGAAAATATCGGCTTCCATTACGCCAGCCTCAACAGCCTTAGCCATTTCTGCTTTCAGTTCGGCAACAGAACCAATACAAATTTCTTCTTTACCATCTTCGCTTCTCCAAATTGGCAACGGAATTCCCCAGTAACGCGAACGTGATAAATTCCAATCGTTAGCGTTTGCTAACCAATTTCCGAAACGTCCCGTCCCTGTAGATTTTGGTTTCCAGTTTATGGTGTCGTTAAGTTCTACCATACGTCCTTTAACGTCGGTTACCTTAATAAACCAAGAATCTAATGGATAATATAAAATAGGCTTATCTGTTCTCCAACAATTTGGATAACTGTGCTTATATTTTTCAACCTTAAAGGCTTTATTTTCTTCTTTTAAACGAATAGCGATTTCAACATCTACAGAACGTTCTGGAGCTTCACCATCGTTATAGTATTCGTTTTTCACATACTTACCAGCATATTCTCCCATTTCTGGTCTAAATTTACCTTGTAAGTTTACTAACGGCACTAAGTTTCCATTTTCGTCTTTTACCAACATTGGCGGAATCTCTGGAGTGGCTTGTTTAGCAACCAAGGCATCGTCTGCTCCAAAAGTAGGTGCAGTATGAACAATTCCTGTTCCATCTTCGGTAGTAACGAAGTCTCCAGCAATAATTCTAAAAGCATTTTCTGGATTATCGTTTGGAAGTGCATACGGCATTAATTGCTCGTATGTAATCCCAACTAAATCTTTTCCTTTAAATTCTTTTACAACGTAAAACGGAATTTTCTTGTCGCCATGCTTATAATCTAACAATGCAGGTTTAGTATCGACTTGGAAAAATTTACCAGTAAATTGTTTTGCTAATAATGGCTTTGCCAATACCACATTCATAGGTTCGAATGTGTATTGGTTATAGGTTTCTACTAAAACGTAGTCTATTTTATTTCCTACAGTTAAGGCGGTGTTACTTGGTAAGGTCCACGGTGTTGTTGTCCAAGCTAAGAAAAAGATATCGCCTTCGTCTTGTAAAAAGTCTGGTAACGAATCTGCATTGGCTTTAAACTGTGCAACAATTGTAGTATCGGTAACATCTTGGTAGGTTCCCGGCTGATTTAATTCGTGAGAACTTAAACCTGTTCCTGCCTTTGGAGAATACGGCTGAATGGTATACCCTTTGTAGATTAATTTTTTATCGTAAATCTGTTTTAATAACCACCATACGCTTTCCATGTATTTTGGATCGTAAGTAATATATGGATCGTCCATATTTACCCAATATCCCATTTTACGGGTAAGGTCGTTCCAAATACCTGTGTAACGCATTACGGCAGTGCGGCAAGCCGCGTTATAATCTTCAACAGAAATGGTTTTACCAATATCTTCTTTGGTAATCCCTAACTCTTTTTCCACTCCAAGTTCAATTGGTAAACCGTGTGTATCCCAACCCGCTTTACGCTTTACTTGGAATCCTTTCATGGTTTTGTAACGCGGAAAAATATCTTTAATAGAACGTGCTAAAACATGGTGAACACCAGGTAAGCCATTTGCAGAAGGAGGCCCTTCGAAAAAAACATAGGGTTCCTTTCCTTCTCTAGTTGTGATACTCTTTTCAAATATATTTTTAGACTCCCAAAAATCAAGAATTTCTTCTGCAACATTTGGTAAGTTAAGACCTTTATACTCAGGAAATCTCATGCTCATTCGTTCTATTTTCTTATAAGAACGCGAAATTAATGAATTTTAAGAAAACAGCGGTGTTAATACTCAAAAAAACCAATTGAAAATAATTGGTCTTTTAAATTCCTTTTTTAGTTGCTTTTATATTCGCTTTGAAAGCGTTTTGCCTTAGATAAAAGCAGGTCTTCTTCTTTAGAATCTATATTTGAAGAAGAGATTATATTGCCCTTATTAAGGTAAATTCGCTTTTCTTTAGCTACAGAAGATTTTACAATTACAACCACCAAAGCATTATCCTTAAAATAATAGTTTTCGTCTCTAAGGTTTCCTGTTTTTTCTACATTCCTAACACGCACTAAATCATTGGTCTGCTTATCGTAATCCACATAAATTTTATAGGTTCCGATATCTTCGGCACCTTGAAGATCTGTTAAGACCCCATCGGATACCGCTTGCTTTAATGCGGTATTTCCATCGACTTTGATTGTATAGTCATTTAGAGTTCCAACTAATTCATCTTTATTTATGGTTTTGCGTGTACCGCAAGACAGTATCATGACACTTAATATCGCTAATAAAATTCCTTTTACTTTCATAGGTATGATTAATAATCTTTATTAAAAATGAAAGGTAAAAGAAAACCCCCGAACAAAATGTCGGGGGTTTTAAAATTTTTAACTCAAACGAAAGTGCCTACCAGATTTTAACTCTGTTTTCTGGTTCGATATACATAGAGTCGCCTTCTTTTATATTAAATGCTTCGTAAAACGAGTCGACATTTAAAAGCGGTTGTACAGCACGATTCATTCCTGGAGAATGCGGATCTGTTTTAATCTGATTTTTTAAAGCATCATCTCTATACAAACTTCTCCAAACCGTAGCCCAAGACATAAAGAAACGTTGTTCTGCCGTAAATCCATCAATTGGTTCTGGCTTACCGTTTTCTTTAAAGCTCATTTGTAACGCATCGTAAGCCGCATTTACACCACCTAAATCTCCGATATTTTCACCCAAAGTAAATTCACCATTAATAAATGTTTCTGGCAACACTTCTAGGCTACTGTATTGGTCTGCTAACGCTTTACCTAATTTTGTAAACTCTTCTAAATCTTTATCTGTCCACCAGTTATTCAAGTTTCCATTTTTATCGTAACGCGATCCAGAATCGTCAAAACTATGAGAAATTTCATGACCAATTACAGCTCCAATTCCACCATAATTTACAGCATCGTCTGCTTGATAGTTGTAAAAAGGAGGTTGTAAAATAGCGGCTGGGAATACAATCTCGTTATAAGACGGATTGAAATATGCATTCACCGTTTGTGGCGCCATACCCCATTCGGTTTTGTCTACAGGTTTTCCTAATTTATCGATATTATCTTTAAAATTCCACGTTCTAGCATTCTGAATGTTTTGAAGGTATGTACCTCCATTTTCTGGACCTTTAATCTCTAAAGCTGAATAATCTTTCCATTTGTCTGGATACGCTATTTTTATAGTTGTTGCCTGTAGCTTTTCTATAGCTTTTTGCTTTGTATCTTCACTCATCCAAGATAATGCAGAAATTCTGTTTTCGAATGCTTTAATTACATTCTCGATCATTTCTTCTGCTTTAGCTTTAGCTTCTGGCGGGAATTTTTTATCTACATACAATTTACCTAAAGCTTCTCCTACAGTTCTATTAATAGTCTGTAAAGCTCTTTCTTCGCTTGGACGTTGTTTTTTTGCTCCACCTAAAGTTTTGCTATAAAACTCCCAATTGGCATATTCTAACTCGGTACTAAGCAAACTTGCAGAACTATTAAGTGCAGACCAACGTAAATATGCTTTCCAATCGCTAACATTGTTTTTCTCTAAAATAGAATTTAAGGCTTTTACATATTTTGGTTCTCTAACAATTATGGTATCTAAATCTTTAGCCCCAATACCTTCAATATACGCTGACCAATCTATAGAAGGTGCCATTTTTTGTAAATCTGATACCGCTGTTGGATTGTATGTTTTACGTCTATCTCTTAATTCTACCTTATCTAATTTAGGTGTTGCTAAACTTGTTTCGAAAGCTAAAATTTGTTTTGCTTGTGCATTTGCAACCTCTTCTGTATCTCCTAAAAACTGAAGCATTTTTGTAATATGTGCTACATACTTCTCTCTCTTATCTTTAGAATCTGCATCGTCTTTTACATAGTAATCACGATCTGGCAGACCTAAACGGCCCGTTCCTAAACTCGCCACATTTTTATTACTATCTTTTGCATCGGCACCAACCCAAAATCCGAAGAAGCCACCGCCTCCTTTAGGCTCCATTTCTATTAAATACGCCTCTAAATCTTTAATTGTAGCAATTTCATCTATTTTTGCTAGAGTAGGTTTTAAAGGTTCAATTCCTGCCTTATTTCTAGCCACTGTATCCATAATGGTTTCATATAAAAAAACAGCTTTTTCTTGATCTGAACCTGGAAGTACTTCAATTTTACCAAGATCTTTATCTTCCGACATGGCAGATTTTAAAATACCTAAAACATCCTCATCTGTTTTTTGTCTTAACTCATCAAAACTTCCCCATCGTGTTCTATCGTCTGGAATGGTATTATTTTTTACCCAATTTCCGTTTACGTACATAAAGAAATCATCGTTTGGCTTAACCGATTTATCCATGTAATCTAAGTTGATTCCTGGCACAACTTCTACATCAACCACCTCTGCTGTTTCTTTTTTACTCTCGTCTTTACAAGCTGTTAAGCTTCCAAAAGCAATGACACTAAGCATAGATAGCTTTAAAATATTGATTTTCATATATTTGAATTTGAATTGATTTTTATTGAATTAAAAATAAAATGAACACGTACACTTTAAGTCGAAATTCCCCTTAAAACGTTACTCTAAAACCGAAAAAAACTGCTAAATCACACAATTAAATCTACTAAATCTTCAATCTTAGAAATTAATTGAATTTTAATAGCTTTTGGTTTCAGTGATATTTTATTGTACTTGGATACAAATATGGTTGAAAAGCCCAATTTTTCGGCTTCTAAAATACGTTGTTCCACGCGTTGAACTGGACGGATTTCTCCAGACAAACCAACTTCGGCTGCGAAACAATAATCTTTTGCTAGCGCTTCGTCTTCGTTAGAAGATAAAATGGCGGCAACAACAGCTAAGTCTATCGCTGGATCGTCTACAGTGATACCTCCAGTAATATTTAAAAAGACATCTTTTGCTCCCAATCTAAATCCAGCTCGTTTTTCTAAAACAGCCAACAACATATTTAAACGTTTGGCATTAAAACCCGTCGCCGATCGCTGTGGCGTACCATACACGGCAGTACTTACCAAAGCCTGAACTTCTATCATTAATGGTCGCATGCCTTCTAAAGTAGCAGCCACTGCATTCCCACTTAACTCTTCATCTTTTTTTGATATTAGAATTTCGGAAGGGTTAGAAACTTCCCTTAAGCCCGAACCTTGCATTTCGTAAATTCCGAGTTCGTTTGTAGATCCGAATCGGTTTTTATTAGCTCTTAAAATTCTAAACACATGGTTACGATCGCCTTCAAACTGAAGCACGGTATCTACCATATGTTCCAATATTTTTGGCCCAGCTATATGTCCGTCTTTGGTAATATGTCCAATTAAAACAACTGGCGTCGACGTCTCTTTAGCATATTTTATAAGCTCGGTTGTACACTCTTTAATCTGAGAAATACTTCCTGAAGACGACTCGATATAATCGCTATGTAAAGTCTGAATAGAATCTACAATTACAATATCGGGTTGCAAATCTTCTATTTGCTTAAAGATATTTTGCGTTTTGGTTTCGGTTAAAATATAGCAATTGCTATTATTAGGATTAATACGTTCTGCACGCATTTTTATTTGCTTCTGACTTTCTTCTCCAGAAACATATAAGGTTTTATAAGGTAATTTTAAAGCAACCTGAAGTAGCAAAGTACTTTTACCAATCCCAGGTTCTCCGCCCAACAGTGTTAATGAACCCGGCACAATACCACCACCTAAAACACGATTAAATTCCTGATCGAATGTATCTAGTCGCGCTTCTTGAGAGGCATCAATTTCATTAATTAAAAGCGGTTTTGAAGTCCGTTTTGTAGCACCGCCTTTAGTTGGTGTTTTCCAGTCACTCTTTTCGGGTGCTTGGATTACTTCTTCTACGATTGTATTCCATGCCTTACACGAATTACACTGGCCTTGCCATTTAGCGTATTGCGCACCGCAACTCTGACAAAAAAATGTGGTTTTAACTTTCGCCATTAATATCCGAAATCTGCTTTAAGTTGATTTGCACGTTCAATCATATCATCTTTTGTGAGCCCTCCAATTTCGTCGAAAATATAAGACGACTGATACATTTTCATTGCTTTTTTAGGCTGATTAGTTTCTTCGTAATAACGGGCGAGATAATATTGCCCTAACATTGTTTCTGGATAAGAATCGCGAGCCATTTTTCCTAACTCGTGAAGATCTTTAAACTCCGATTTCTTTTCTATTGCAGTTGCAATGGCTTTATAATCGTTTACCAAAATGGTTTTATCTACACCATACAGCTCTTTTATGGCTGCATATTTTTCTTTTAAATACTCTATCGAAGGCTCGTTTGAAGCCATGATATCCTTTTCAAATTCACGTGCAGTAATAGGCTGATAGGTATAAAAAATACGCTCCAAAGCCTTAGGAATTGCTTGCGCTACAACAGAGTAATGGGTTAAGCCTTCGAACTTATCGAAATCGTATTGCAAGAACGCATTGTCTACACTTTTTAAACTATTATCTAATAATTCTGTCCCTTCTATTACAGATTTAAGATCGTCTGTAGTGGTCGCTAAATAATAAAATGTTTTTCTATCTATTTTACCTAAGCGATCTGGAATATAGCGTGTCATGTTAGATGCTAATTCGGGACTAATTACTATATATGACTGGAATAAAGGCTTATCTTTTAATAAATAGTAGTTTATAAAATTTGCTGTTTGCCCATGTCCGATAGCCAATTTAAAGTCTTCTGTTCTATAAGTATCTTGAATGTAAGGAATTAATTCCATACCGATAAATTCAAAAAAATCAGCACCAGAATCTATAGGCAAAGAGTTTTGTTCTGAGAACATGTTATCCTCGTAACGTGTTTCACCTTGCTTAATTCCCACAACAATAACTTCTGGAACATCTTCCCAATACGAGTAGTAATCTATATTTCCGGCAACCACCTCGAACAAGTAATCCCCATCTAAAACAATGACAAGCGGATATTTTTTATCGACATTCTCACTGTAATTTCGAGGTAATTGAATTTTTATTTTCCTTGTACCGCCAAGTTTTTCGGATTCTATTGTTTCGTAAATTGCCTGAGCATGAACAAACTGACAAGAAACTATAAAGACAAATAAGTAAAGAATTCTTTTCATTTAACAGCGTAATTAGTCTAACGCAAGGTAAGAAAAATACTTTTTGTTTAGAAAATTCTATTTTAGTTTGATTTTTCTATTAAATACAGGAAGTAATAGCAAAGATAAGCCCCCACAAATAATGATTAATATGGTTTGAGACGACCACATAATCCACCCAAAAGCAATACTAGGACCTTCTGCAATCCCGAATAATGAAAAGGCCGCATATACGGCTACGGGATACGAACCAATCCCACCATTTGTGGCTGCAATACTAAAGCTAGCCGAAATAAATCCAATAAGAATAGCTCCCATAGATATGGGTTGCAAATCGTTTAAGGCAAACGTAGTTACATAAAACATGAGCACATACATGGCCCAAATAAAAAGTGTATGCGCAATAAACATCCACTTTTTCTTCATCTTAAAAATACTTGTAACCCCTTCTAAAAGTCCCGCTACAAATGTTCGGATTTTTACAGCCAATACCGAGCGACTCTTCCGAATGTAGTATAAAAAAGCTAAACCTAAAACACCCAGACCGACTACGCCCATTACGATTTTAGGCAGATTAAATTTTGATAGAAAAAAATTAAAAATAAAATCGAATTGCAGAAAAAGGGTGACGAGAATAATAAACATCATCACTATTAAATCGGCTATTCGCTCTGCGACTACCGAGCCAAAACCTTTTTCGAAAGGCACACCTTCGTAGGTGGTGAGTATAGAAACACGAGCAACTTCACCCGCCCTTGGAATGGTATAATTTATAAGATAAGCCGCAAACACTGCCATAATACTATTAGACAGTTTTACCTTATACCCCATAGGCTCTAACATAAAAAGCCAGCGATAGGAACGCGACAAATGACTTAACAATCCTAAAATAGCACCAAGTAAAATCCACCAGTAATTTGCGTTTTTAAAATACACGATAAGCTCGTCTATAGAAACTTTAGACAAAGAATAGGCTATTAAAAAAACTCCCAATAAAATTGGGAGTGAGATTTTCAGTATTTTAGAGAGTTTTGTATTCAATAATTACATTAACTTATTAGTTGCTTCATCAGGAAAAACTAAAGCAGGTTTAAATGTTTTAGCGTCTTCCAAATCCATAATACCATAAGTAATAAGTATTAATACATCTCCAGGCGCAACACGTCTTGCGGCAGCACCATTTAATGTAATTTCCCCACTATTTCGTGGTCCAGGAATAGCATAAGTTTCCAAACGTTCACCATTGTTATTATTTACAATCTGAACTTTTTCACCTTGAATAATGTTTGCAGCATCCATTAAATCTTCATCGATAGTAATACTACCAATGTAATTTAAATCTGCTCCAGTACATTTAACTCTGTGAATTTTCGATTTTACTACGTGAATTTGCATGTGGCAAAGTTAATTAATTTAGTGCTAAATTATCTATTAATCTTATATCGTCTGCATATACTGCTACAAACGCGCGATATAGTGTGTTTTCTTTTTTGTTTTCTATAGTCTCTAGAGTATCGATATCTGCAATAACAAAATATTCCAACTCTAATAACGGGTGGTTTTTAAACTCACTCTCAACCCATTCCACCACATCTTTAGCACTTTCTGTGCCAAACTTAATTTTAGAAGTCTTCAAGGTTTCATAAATAAATGGCGATGCTTCTAAATATTCTGGTTTTAAACGTACATTTCTAGAGCTCATAGCTAAGCCACTATCTTCTCTTAAAATCTCGCAAGGCACAATGCTTACGGGCACATTATACATCTCGACCATTTTTTTTATAATCGCTAATTGCTGAAAATCTTTTTCTCCAAAATACGCTCTGTTTGGCGTAACAATTTCAAACAATCGTTTTACTATGGTACCAACACCGTCAAAATGTCCGGGTCTAAATTTACCTTCCATTTTATGTTCTAGTCCATCGAAATCGTAGTTCACAGATACTACATGTTCCCCATAAATATCTTCGACAGTAGGCGCATACACCAAAATATCGTTAGATGCAGTTTGTAACAAGGCTACATCACGCTCTAATGTTCTTGGATATGTAACTAAATCGTCTGGATTATTAAACTGAGTAGGATTTACGAAAATACTAACCACTAAGGCATCATTTTCTTCTAGAGCACGCTGTACTAGAGACAAATGCCCCTTATGTAAAGCGCCCATTGTTGGAACGAACCCTAAAGTCTTACCCTGAGATTTTAGTAGTTCTATTTCCTTTTTTAATTCCGATTTTTCTGTTATTACCTTCACCTTTAATAAAAAATTAACGAAGGCAAAGTTATTATTTTACTAGCAATCTGCATAAAATTTTGTAATTTTGCTTGTTTTTTATTTTGAATTCTCAAAAGCCCAGTAATTTATGAAAGATAAGAGGATATTATATGTATCATCTGAAGTAGTTCCTTATTTACCTGAAACAGAAATCTCTTCTATGTCGTTTGAAACGCCTAGAATGGTAAACCAACAGGGTGGACAAATCAGGATATTTATGCCTAGATATGGAAACATTAACGAAAGGAGACATCAACTACACGAAGTTATAAGATTATCTGGTATAAACCTAGTAATTAACGACTTAGACATGCCGCTTATTATAAAAGTAGCATCGATTCCCAAAGAGCGCATCCAAGTATATTTTATAGATAACGACGAATATTTTAAACGTAAAGCGACCTTAACCGACGAGAATGGTGACTTATTCTCGGATAACGATGAGCGTGCTATTTTCTTTGCAAAAGGTGTAATAGAAACCGTTAAGAAATTAAACTGGTCTCCAGACATTATCCATGTTCATGGGTGGTTAGCTTCTTTACTTCCGTTGTATTTAAAAGAATATTTTGCAGGCGAACCATTATTTAACGACAGTAAAATAGTGACGTCTATCTACAATCAAGGGTTCGATGGTACTCTAAACAAAACCATGTCTGAGAAAGTGAAGTTTGACAATATTAACGACGATGTTGTAAAAACGTTAAGTGAACCTACGTATAACAATTTAATGAAAGTAGCCATCGATTATTCCGATGCTATTATTATTGGTTCTGAAGACATTACCTCAGAAATCTCTACACATTTAGAAGATTCTAAAAAGCCAGTTTTAGGATACAAAAACAAAGAAGAATTTGGCGAAGCGTATTCTAACTTCTACATGAATGAAGTTTTAAAATAATCCGTTTTACTTCATAAAAAATATATGAAAAAGATTTTACAAGTCATTAAACTACCTAGCATTATTTTAGTATTGCTAACAGTTTTAATAGCATGCGATAAAGATTATAATTCCCTTGGAACAAATATAATTGGAGGAAAAGATTTTGTTTCCGACAGCATTGAATATCCAATAATTGCTTACTCAAAAAAAGTAAAACCTGTACAAACTAATGGTTTGTCTTCAAATTTAATAGGTGCCTACAATAATCCAGAATACGGATTAACCACTGCAAGCGTAGTTTCGCAAATGGTACCAAGCACCTACACACCTTTTTTTGGAGAAAACCCTGAAATAACATCTGTTATACTAACGTTGCCTTATTTTTCGACAGCTACAGACATTGACGAAGATGGAGCAACTACATATCAATTAGATTCTATATTTGGAGATTCTCCAATAAAGTTATCTATTTACGAAAACAAATATTATTTAAGAGATACAGATCCGAGTTCGAACTTTGACGAAGGTCAGTTGTATTATTCTAACTCTAACGAAACCATAAATTTCGATAATTTTAAAGGTGAGTTATTATACTATAACGATAATTTTTATCCAAGTAAGGATGAAATCGTTATAGAGGAGTACGATGAAGAAACCGAGGAAGATGTTGTTACAGAACGCTTATCGCCAAGATTAAGGGTAGACTTATTAAACAATAATGAGTATTGGGAAAAATTATTTTTTGACAAAGAAGATAGCCCAGAGCTAAGTAATCAAAATAATTTTGTTGATTATTTTAGAGGTATATATATTAAAGCTGAAGCTATAGACAATAAAGGAAATCAAATTCTGATTAACTTTAATTCGACTAACGCCAACATACAGATTAACTATACTTATACTACCACCACAACAACAGATACGGTTACCGAAGAGACCACCTCAGAAGGTACTTACACCTTATCTTTTAACACCAATAGAGTTAATACTTTTGATAGTAATATAGAATTCACAGATGGTAATGCCCTTACTGGAGATTCTAATTTATATCTTAAAGGAGGAGAAGGATCTATGGCTATTATTAGCTTATTTGAAGGTCCTGACGAAGATGGAGATGGTGAACCAGATAGTTACTTAGAAGACTTTTTATCTCATAAAGACGAATGGTTAATTAACGAAGCTCAACTAACACTTTACGAAGACGCAAGTAAGATATACACTGGAAAAGATAAAGCAGACGACGAACACCTCTACCATACTTACGACAGAATATTTGCTTATGATGCTACGAATAACACAACGTTAATAGACTATGCCTTCGACCCGACATCTAACACGAATACTCCATTAGATTCTAAAATAATACATCTAGGCCAACGTCTTGAAAACGGAAGCACCTACAAATACAAAATAAGATTAACAGAACATCTTAAAAATATTTTAGAGAAAGATTCAACAAATACAAAAATTGGGTTAGTTTTATCAACGAATGTAAATAATACTTTAAATGCACGCATTTTGGATAGTGAAGGAGACGTGGTAACAACCATTCCTGAAGGTGCAATTTTAACTCCAAAAGGAACTATTTTACACGGAAGCCATTCAAGTGTTCCAAGTAATTTACGTGCAAAATTAGAAATTTATTATACCGAACCTGAAAACTAAAATGATATGTGTGGTATTGTAGGATATATTGGTCACAGAGAAGCTTACCCGATAGTAATAAACGGACTTAAACGTCTAGAATACCGTGGTTACGACAGTGCGGGTATTGCCATTTACGATGGTCAAGACCTAAAAGTGTGTAAAACTAAAGGTAAAGTTTCGGATCTTGAAGAACGTGTAGAAAAAGAAATTTACACAAAAGGAACTGTTGCTATTGGACATACTAGATGGGCAACCCATGGTGTTCCAAACGATGTTAACTCTCACCCTCATTATTCTAATTCAGGAGATTTAGTAATTATCCACAACGGAATTATCGAAAACTACGAATCTCTTAAGAAGGAATTAATTACCCGAGGATATACTTTTAAATCGGAAACAGATACAGAAGTATTAGTTAACCTGATTGAAGAAGTATTAAAAAAAGAAAAAGGTCTTAAGCTAGGAAAAGCAGTACAGATTGCGTTAAACCAAGTTGTAGGCGCTTATGCCATTGCTATTTTCGATAAGAATAAACCTAACGAAATTATTGCGGCCAGATTAGGAAGTCCGTTAGCAATAGGTGTAGGAGAAAACGAATTTTTTATAGCTAGTGATGCCTCTCCATTTTTAGAGTTTACTAAAAATGCAATTTATCTTGAAGATGAAGAGATGGCTATTATTCGCTTAGGAAAGGAGATAAAAGTTAGAAAGATTAAAGACGACACTATGGTCGATCCTTATATTCAAGAACTTCAATTAAACCTTGAACAAATTGAAAAAGGAGGATACGAGCATTTTATGTTGAAAGAAATTTACGAGCAACCAAGTGCAATTCTAGATACGTTTAGAGGCCGATTATTGGCTAATGAAGGTATTATTAAAATGTCTGGAATTGAAGACAACATGAAAAAGTTTCTGAACGCCGACCGTATTATTATTGTCGCTTGCGGAACCTCATGGCATGCTGGTTTAGTTGCCGAATACATTTTTGAAGATTTAGCACGTATTCCTGTAGAAGTAGAATACGCTTCAGAATTTAGATATAGAAACCCTGTAATTACAGAAAAAGATATCGTGATTGCGATCTCACAATCTGGAGAAACAGCAGATACTTTAGCGGCTATTAAATTAGCCAAATCTAAAGGAGCCTTTGTATTTGGAGTTTGTAATGTCGTAGGATCGTCTATCGCAAGAGAGAGTGATGCTGGGGCTTACACGCATGCAGGACCAGAAATTGGTGTGGCATCTACAAAAGCATTTACCACTCAAATTACAGTTTTAACCTTAATGGCTTTACGATTAGCAAGAGCAAAAGGCACCATGTCTAGTTCGGATTTCCGTCGTCACTTAATCGAGTTAGAACTTATACCAGACAAAGTTAAAAAAGCTTTAGAATCGGATGCTTACGTTAATACCGTTGCCGAAATTTATAAAGATGCTAAAAACTGCTTATATCTAGGAAGAGGTTACAACTTCCCTGTGGCTTTAGAAGGTGCATTAAAACTTAAAGAGATTTCTTATATTCATGCCGAAGGTTATCCTGCAGCAGAAATGAAACATGGTCCTATTGCTTTAATAGACGAGCAAATGCCTGTTATTGTTATTGCAACTAAAAAAGGACATTACGAAAAGGTAGTGAGTAACATACAGGAGATTAAATCTAGAAGTGGTAAAATTATAGGTATTGTTACCGAAGGCGACGAAAGCGTTAGAAATCTTGCAGATCACGTGATTGAAGTTCCTGATTGTTCAGAATCTTTATCTCCGTTATTAACAACGATTCCGCTTCAATTATTATCGTATCATATTGCGGTAAAATTAGGTAAAAACGTAGATCAACCTCGTAACTTGGCAAAATCAGTTACAGTAGAATAATTTACATTTAAATAAAATTATATAAAAGGCATTTAAACTTAGTTTTAAATGCCTTTTTTTATTTCGAAAGAAGAGGTTTTAACCTATAAAGGAAAAATTAAAACTATTTTATCCATTATAAACACTACGCACCGGTTAGTGCATAAAAACAGTCACTTTATTATAGCAAATACAAGAATAGATACTAGAGACATTGAATTACCATATAAACTTAGAGGAATCCTGAGGAATACTAATTGGACTCTATTTACTAAGAAACTACCCTCCTTTGCTTCAATAAATTAATTATACACATTAAAATATTGCGACTTAAATCTGAAGGTGTTTTTAGTACCATAAAAAACCAAAAAACATATTTTTTTTAAATATAAACTATTATATTTGCTCCGCGAAAAACTAGTTTTTTTTCAAAAAAATCAAGCAAAAATCTATAAATAATTAAGTAATGTCAAAAGTTACAGGTAAAGTTGCACAAATCGTTGGTCCAGTTATCGATGTTGTATTCGACTCTGAAGGAGCTCTTCCAAAAATTTACGATTCATTAGAAATTACAAAAGCAGATGGTTCACTTCTTATATTAGAAGTACAATCTCACATTGGTGAAGATATGGTTCGTACTATCGCGATGGACTCTTCGGATGGATTAAGTAGAGGGACAGAAGTTGTTGCTACAGGTTCACCAATACAAATGCCAATTGGAGATGATGTATATGGTAGACTTTTCAATGTAATTGGAGATGCTATTGATGGTTTAGGAAACTTGCCAAAAACAGGTAAGTCTGGATTACCAATCCACAGACAAGCACCTAAATTCGAAGATTTATCAACGTCTACTGAAGTTTTATTCACAGGTATTAAAGTAATCGACTTAATTGAGCCTTACGCAAAAGGAGGTAAAATTGGTTTATTTGGTGGTGCTGGTGTTGGTAAAACAGTATTAATTCAGGAGTTGATTAACAATATTGCAAAAGGTCACGGTGGACTTTCAGTATTTGCTGGAGTTGGAGAACGTACTCGTGAAGGAAATGACCTTTTAAGAGAGATGTTAGAGTCTGGTATTATTAAATACGGAGACGACTTTATGCACTCTATGGAAGATGGAGGATGGGATTTATCTAAAGTAGATAAAAACCTTATGAAAGATTCTAAAGCAACTTTCGTTTTCGGACAAATGAACGAACCACCTGGAGCACGTGCTCGTGTGGCATTATCTGGATTATCTATCGCAGAATATTTCCGTGACGGTGCTGGAGATGGTCAAGGAAAAGACGTTCTTTTCTTCGTAGACAACATTTTCCGTTTTACTCAAGCTGGTTCAGAGGTATCTGCATTATTAGGTCGTATGCCTTCTGCAGTAGGTTACCAACCAACATTAGCAACAGAAATGGGTGCGATGCAAGAGCGTATTACATCAACTAAAACAGGATCTATTACATCTGTACAAGCGGTTTACGTACCTGCAGATGATTTAACTGACCCTGCTCCTGCTACAACCTTTGCTCACTTAGATGCAACAACTGTATTATCTCGTAAAATTGCTGAGCTTGGTATTTACCCAGCGGTAGATCCATTAGATTCTACTTCAAGAATTTTAACAGCAGATATCTTAGGAAAAGATCACTACGAATGTGCTCAAAATGTAAAAGAGTTATTACAACGCTATAAAGAATTACAAGATATTATTGCTATTCTTGGTATGGAAGAATTATCTGAAGAAGATAAATTAGCCGTAGGTAGAGCTAGACGTGTACAACGTTTCTTATCTCAACCATTCCACGTTGCAGAACAATTTACAGGTATTCCAGGTGTATTAGTAGACATTAAAGAAACTATTAAAGGATTTAATATGATTATGTCTGGTGAATTAGATCACTTACCAGAAGCAGCATTTAACCTTAAAGGTTCTATTGAAGAAGCTATCGAGACTGGAGATAAAATGTTAGCAGAAGCATAATTAGTTAATAGTTTTAGTTGTTGGTTGTTAGTTAGACCATCAACCAGAAACAAATAACAAACAACTATATAATATGTATTTAGAAATTGTATCGCCAGAAGCTACTTTATTTAGTTCGGAAATAGATGCCGTTACTGTACCTGGTGCCGATGGAGAGTTTGAAATGCTTAATCATCACGCGGCTATAGTATCGCTTCTAACAGCTGGAATTATAAAAATAAAAGTACATTCTCAAGCTCATTTAGATTACGATAAATTACATCCTGAAGTTATTCCTCATGTGTCAGACACTAAGGTTTTAACTCTGGCTATTAAATCTGGAACTTTAGAATCTAAAGACAATAAAATTATAATCTTAGCCGATTAAATATTTTATCACTCATATAAAAAACGCCTCAAAAAATTAATTTTTGAGGCGTTTTTAATTATATATCTTATTCGGTTAAATGTCCGTCTGAGAAACCTAAACCCATTGAGAATAGTAAGTAGTTAAACTCTTATTATTAATGCCTTACAGCACCCTAGACAGATAGTATTCTATCGTGTTTTTAAGCCGTGTCCTCCCATTACCAAGTAGTTCCCTTTAGTGATTTCCAGCCACCATACCATACATCACACTCTTTTAATCACGTTAGTGACAATACCCCAAATTACAAAATCGTTGGCTTCGGTGACTTGAATAGAGCTGTAGTTAGGATTTTCTGGTTTCAACCAAACTTCACCATTTTCGACCTTTAAACGTTTCACCGTAAATTCTCCATCCAAAAAACAGACTGCTATTTTATTATGTGTCGCCGCTATACTTCTATCAATCACTAATAAATCGTTATCGTCTAGACCGGCCCCTATCATGGATTGACCACTTACACGAGCGTAAAATGTAGTTTCTTTATTTCTTACTAACTCGACATCTAAAGACAAGCATTCTTCGTTAATATCACCCACAGCAACAGGGATTCCTGCTGAAATTCCAGCATCGACAAGTATAGCTCCAGAATTAGGTATAAACTCTGGGGTAAAAAAGGAAAGTGAAGGAGTAGCTTGCATCATGGTCTTAAATCATTTTAGATCCTACAAAGTAATAATTTTTTCAATACCTCAACCATTTTTTTTGGTTTTAGCTTGTATTTCAGCTTAAAATCAAACCTTTATAAAAATATTTTTTCTGTATAAATAATATCCCAAACCCAAATAACACAAGACTACAGTTAGAGCATATACTAATGAAGTCAGTTTAAGACTCATACTCTCTGAAACAAATATATTATGATACAACCAAGAGTGCAAGTTTTCATTATTACCCACCGGAATCTTATAAAAAGATTTACTAATTAAGCTAGATAAAAAATAAACGGTGATCGCATTCATACCTGCATATTTAAAAACAGCCCCCAAATGCCAACTTTTAACATCGACTATATAATACATTAGTCCTAATATTATGGTTCCCATACCCGCAGTGACAAGCACAAAACTACTGCTCCAAAGTGCTTTATTTATAGGAAAAACCAAATGCCACACATATCCTAATAACACAGCCACCAAGCCAATTGCCACCAGTTTTATGGCTTTATACGACCTTTCAGAATCTAAAAATCTCCCTACTAACACACCTAATATACTAGTTACAATGGCTGGAAATGTTCCTAGAATACCTTCAGGGTCGTAATCGGGTTTCCACATATGCTTTCCTAAAATTTTTAAATCGATGTAATTAGACCAGTTATTAGGCGCTCTATTAAAAGTTGGTAAAGTACCATCTGGAAAGGGCATAAATCCTAAAAACAACCAATATCCGAGCAAAATAGTTATTGAAATTCCTAATAATAATTTCCAACTACAATTGAGGTATAACCATGCCGTTACAAAAAACACAATGCCTATGCGTTGCAAAACACCAGGTATACGTACAGATTCTAAGGGTTCAAAAAACGGTGGTATTGGAGTGAATACATTTAGAAATAAACCAAGGACAATCAGTTTTAAACTACGAATGGCTATTTTCTTATACACGGGCAAAGATGCCTTTTTATGCTTATAAGCGTAATAAATTGAAATTCCTACAATAAATAAAAACAACGGAAAGATTAAATCTGTAGGAGTTAATCCATGCCAGTCTGCGTGTAAAAGCGGTGTGTAAACCTGTCCCCAATCGCCAGGTGTATTTACTAATATCATGGCCACAATGGTGAGACCTCTTAACAAATCTACAGATTCAATACGTTGTTTCATAGGGTTCGTATTACGATTTTTTTAGCCCTACTTTATGTCCGTAAACAGCATAAAACAATATAAAAACATAACATGGAATAAGAATCCAATACCCAGAAGTTGCCGCTTGAGCTGTGGCTGTAGCTTGATCGATTCCTAATCCGATTAATTCTTCTTTTTTACCATCGACTAAAGCACCATACAAAGGCGGAATAATTGCACCTCCAGATATTGCCATAATAAGCAAGGCCGAAGCTGTTTTTGTAAATTTCCCCATACCGTTTAAAGCCAAGGGCCAAATAGCAGGCCACACTAAAGCATTAGAAATACCAAGAGCAGCGACAAAAAGAACAGAGGTAAAACCTGTGGTTGATAATATACAAATAGCAAAAGCGATTCCTAATATTGCACTTACTTTTAAAGCCAATACCTGACTCACATATTTAGGTATTAAAAACACACCTAACAGGTAAGTACCAACCATTGCAAAAAGTGTCATTAAAGTAAAGGATTTGGCCTCTTCACCAGGCATACCAAGCGATAAACCGTAAGAGATAATAGTATCGCCTGCAATAACCTCGACGCCCACATAAAGAAATAATGCAAGCACTCCCAACAGTAAGTGTGGAAATTGAAATACACTAGTCTTTCTTACATGTAGCACACCATCTGCATTGTCTTGATCTGCTTCTTCGGCTTCCACATGAGGTAAAGGTGCTTTTGTAATTAAAACCGCTAGAATAAACAAAACGACAGCCATAATAATATATGGCATCACGACGCTATCGGCCATTGCGTCTAAAAGCGTAGTTTTTTCTTCTAGAGACACCGTAGTTAATTTGGCTTGAATGTCGTCTATTCCAGATAGTAATAGTGCTCCAAAAATAAAAGACCCAAGGGCTCCGGCAACTTTATTGGCTATTCCCATAATAGCAATGCGCTTTGCCGCACTTTCCATAGGTCCTAATATAGTTATATAAGGATTTGAAGCCGTTTGTAACAACGTCATACCTAAACCTTGAATAAAAATCCCAGTTAAAAACAGTGTATACGTACGTGCTTCGGCTGCAGGAATAAAAACCAATGCACCGATTCCCATAAGCGCTAATCCAAAAGACATGCCCTTTTTATAACCTACTTTTTCAATAATATACGAAGCCGGTAAAGCCATAATAACAAATGAAATATAAGATGCAGAAGCCACCAAATACGATTGTGCATCGGTAAGCTCGTTTATGGTTTTCATGAAAGGGATTAAGGCACCGTTAATCCATGTTACAAATCCGAAAATGAAGAACAATCCGGCAATAATTAGTATAGGCACTAAAGAAGAATTCTTCGGTGCCGCGTGAGTTTTTGCGGTTTTAGACATGATGTTTTAGTAAGTAATTATGTGGTTAATATGTAGTTGATTTTATTTAAGAGTCTTCGTTTTTAAAGATGCGTTCGCGGGTAATCTTTACGTAATTCCTCCCAATTGGAATTCTACGGTTAGCAATTTCAATAGTATTTCCTTCTACCGATTTAATTTTATTTATAGAAATTGTGTAAGACCGATGTACACGTAAAAAATTAGATTGGGGCAACTCTTCGGAAATAGCGGTTAACGATTTATGAACTACGTAATCTCCTAAAGTTGTTATCACTTTAATGTAATCTTTAAGACTCTCTATATATAGAATATCATTTAAATTCACCTTAATTAACTTCTTACTTACCTTAAGAAAAATATGAGGTTCTTGCTGTAAGTTTAAATCTGAAGTTGCATTTGTAATATAAACCTGTTGGTAGACCTTATTCATGGTTTTTAGAAAGCGATTAAACGGAATAGGTTTCACTAAATAGTCCAGCACATTTAACTCGAAGCTCTTTACTGCATATTCGCGATAGGCCGTAGTAAATACTATTAATGGTTTATAACTTAGGTTTTCAATAAAGGCAAAACCACTTAATTGTGGCATATTTATATCTAAAAAAATAACATCGATTTTTTCTCGCTCAATAATAGGATAAGCTTTTAAAGGATTATTAAAAGTTGCCACAATTTCTATGTGATCGAAATTCTTTAAATGATCCTCTATCACTTTAATGGCTAGAGATTCGTCGTCTATTATTAAGCATTTAATTTTCATCGAATGGGAATTTTTAAAAACAGGTTATATGTATTATCCCTAATGGTAGTTTCTAATACATAATTGCTGCCAAACAGTAAATTTAATCGGCGTTTGGTGTTTGCAATACCTATACCTTGTTCGTTCGTAATATCGGAATTAGAATTGAAACTATTTACTAAATTAAACTCCAAATAATCTTTTCCTTTAACTTCAAAACTCATTACTACTGTTACTTTATCACTATTTTTTAACCCATGCTTAAAACTGTTTTCTATAAAAGTTAAAAATAATAAGGGTGGCACCTCAATATCTTCAATATTTCCAGTGATGTCTGTTTCAAACTCTATACTATCGCTAAAACGCAAGCGGGCAATATCTATAAAGTTATTAATATGATTTATTTCTTCAAACAAATCGGCTTTAGAGCTATTAACTTCATATAACACATATTGCATCATATCCGATATTTTTATGACCAATTGCGGGGCATTATCAGACTTGGTTAAGGTTAAAGCATAAAGATTATTTAAGGTATTAAAAAAGAAATGTGGCTGAATCTGTGTTCGCAAATATTTTAGCTCTGTACTTAACTGCAACTTTGCTAGTTCTTCATTACGTTGCTTTTCTATACTCCAATCAATAAGTAATTTTATAGCAGATACAAACCCAATAACATACAATTCGCCTAAAACAACAGCGACTATATGATTTAGTTCTAAAAACTGACCAGAATTCCCTGCCTCTGGCCAAATATTTTTGGTGACTAAAACATAATTTAATCCCGTTCTCACCATATACACCATGGCCAACATAAATATAAGCCAGAATAAATAACTCCAATAACGCTTACGCAATACTAATTTCGGAATTAAAATATACACATTTATATAGACTACTATTATATGTATAGGAAACTCTATTAAGTTGGATTTCAACGAATACCAGTAATCATTAAAATAACTTCCCCAACGTACAACATTAAATATAAAGTAGCCCAACCAAAATAGGATGTGGTATTTTACAGAAATGGATTGCTTTATATTGAACTTAAACAAAGTGATTTTTTTATAGATTGTGTAACGAAATTTAAAAAAAGCGAATAATAATTAAGCAATTTTAGTAATATAATAGTTAATTCACAATAAAATTCACCTTTCTTTATTTCCTGAAAAACGCTCATCGTAACTCTAATGTTATTTATATGTTAAATCATGTCGTTTAGATATTTAATTTTAAAATAAAGATAGAAAGAGATAAACTTGAATCAAATAACAGAGACTAAACAATCAAATTATGAAACACTTTTTAAGAATGACCTTCTTATTTTCTTTATTGTTCTGTAGCGCACAAGCGATGCAGGCACAAAGCAAGGAAATTAAAGGAACTGTTACCTCTAAAGTAGATGGCATGCCAATCGCTGGAGCAAATGTTGTGGTTTTAGGAACATCAAATGGAACACTAACCGATTTTGATGGAAACTATACCCTAAACGCTAATGTAGGAGATGTATTAAAATTCTCGTATTTAGGAATGACAACCTCGCAAATTACTATTGCCACTGCAAGTACTTACGATGTACAACTAGATGAAGATAGCGAACAATTAAACGAAGTTGTAGTAACGGCTTTAGGAATTAAGAAAGAGAAAAAGGCACTGACGTATTCTGCTCAAGAAGTTAGTGGAGATCAATTAACACAGGTAAAACAAACAAACCCAATAAATAGTTTATCTGGAAAGTCGGCGGGTTTAACCATTACAAAAAGCGCTTCGGGTTTAGGAGGTGCATCTAAAGTAGTATTAAGAGGAAACTCTTCTACTACTAATAACGACCCTTTATATGTAATTGATGGGATTCCGATGTTAAACAGCGGAAATGGTTCTAACGGAAACGAGCCTGGTACCGATATTTTTGGTAACCAAACAGGTAACCGTGATGGTGGTGATGCCATGTCGTTAATTAATCCAGACGATATTGAAAGTATGACCATTCTTAAAGGTGCATCGGCTTCTGCCTTATACGGTAGCCAAGGTGCTAACGGTGTAATTTTAATTACTACTAAAAAAGGAAAAGATGGTGTTTTATCGGTAAACTTCAATTCAAGTTTTACGGTAGACAATGTAACTTCATTACCAGAGTTACAATCTGAATACCAAAGTAAATCTGTTGGACAGCCAATTGCAGAAAACGGACGAGTGGCAGATGCCAAATCTTGGGGAGATAAAGCAAGCGGATTAAACAATGACCCTAAAGATTTCTTCCAAACAGGATTCACTTCTATTAATGCCTTATCACTAACAGCAGGAAATGCTAAAGCCCAAACATATTTCTCTTACGCAAACACCATAGGAGAAGGTGTTATTCCAGAAAACCGCTTAACGCGTAACAATATTACATTAAGAGAAACTGCCGCATTTTTAGATAATAAAATTGAAGTATCTGCAAGCATTAACTTATCAGATCAGCGTATATGGAATCGTCCAACAAATGGTTTATACTCTAACCCGTTAACAGCAGTGTACCTTAATCCTGTAGGAATTAGTAGAGATTTATACAAAGATAAGTACGAATATTTCAATACAGATTTAAACCAAATGGATCAATATGCTTCGTCTTTCGACGAGAACATTCAGCAAAATCCGTACTGGTTAATTAACCGTAGTCCAAGTAAAGATATCGCACAACGTGTATTAGCTAACGTATCTGTAAAATATAATGTTACCGAAGATTTTGCTTTACAATCTAGAGGGAGTTACGACAAGTCTTTCTTTACATTCGATAAAAGACAATATGCAGGAACAGATCCAGTAAACTCTGGAGATAACGGCCGTTACGTTTTAGAAAAAACAGAAAACACCCAACAATACATCGACTTAATAGCATCGTATAACAAAGACCTATCAGAAAACTTTTCTTTCTCTGGTCTTTTAGGTACAAGTTTAACAAAATACAAACTTGGAGATCAGATTTTATTAGACTCTGGACGTGATGGAGACGGTCTTAACTATCCAAACGTATTTACTATTGCGAATTTTGTATCTACCAATAACATCAGACAATCGGTTTCAAACAGAGAAGTACAATCGGTTTTCGGGTCTTTAAACTTTGGATATAAGGATATGTTATTCTTAGATGTTACTGGTCGTTCAGACTGGTCTTCTACCCTAGTAAATACAGATTCAAATTCATTCTTTTATCCTTCTGTTGGTTTAACTACAGTGTTAACAGAAATGTTCGATATGCCAGACTTTATCTCTTTCGCTAAAGTAAGAGGATCTTACGCAGAGGTAGGAAAAGATATCCCGGTATATGCTACTGTTCCATTAAACGGTATAAACAATACAAATACAGGTATTGGTACTGCCCCTTTTGCTCCTATTGAAGGTGAAACCTTAGAGCCAGAAAGACAAAAAGCTTACGAAATTGGTACAGAATGGCGTTTCTTTGGTAACCGTTTAGGCTTAGATTTTACCTACTATAGTACGAGTACTTACAATCAGATTTTCTACATCCAAGCAGAACCAAATCCAAACGGATATGCACAAAACATTGTAAATGCTGGAGAAATTTCTAATAAAGGTATCGAGCTTGTATTAAACGGAAAACCTGTAGTTACAGATAACTTTACGTGGAATACAGCCTTAAACTTTGCTAAAAACGATAACGAAGTGATTGCAGTACACCCATCATTACAAAACGGAGAAGCTATTATTACTGCTCGTGGTGTAAATGGTTACGAGTATTCTTTAATTGAAGGAGAAGACTTTGGAAGTATTAAAGCGCGTTCTTTAGTTAGAGACGAAAATGGTACGCCAATAATTAACTCTTCTGGAACATTATTAAGTACAGATTTCGAAACTGTAGCACATGCTCAACCAGACTTTACACTAGGATGGAACAACTCTTTTGAATTTGGAAACTTTCACTTTAACTTCCTTATCGACGGTAAATTTGGAGGTGACGTCATGAGTGTTACTGAAGCTGTAAACGATAAATACGGTGTATCTCAAGCTTCTGCAGATGCTAGAAATAACAACGGCGGCATGATAAACGTTGTGGACGAAAGTGGTACTGCTTCTCAAATCGATGCACAATCGTATTACAATGCAATTGGTGGTAGAGACGGTATGTTAGGAGAATATGTTTACGATGCCACTAACATTAGCTTACGTGAATTATCTGTAGGGTACAAATTAAATTTAAACGATAGTACGATAGATAACATTAACTTCTCGCTTATCGCAAACAATCTTTTCTTCATCTATAAAGACGCACCATTCGATCCGAATATTGCATCGAGTACAGGAATGGGATTACAAGGCGTAGATATTTATAACCAACCTTCTACGAGAAGTATCGGATTAAATGTTAACATAAATTTCTAAGAAAAATGAAAAATATATTAAAATATACATTGGCATCTGTTGTTGCCATGAGTTTATCAAACTGTACTGGAGATTTTGAAGATATAAACACAAATCCAAACGGAATCTCTCAAGAGAGTTTAACACAACAAAACAACCACATCGGATCTCGATTTTCACCCATGTTTTCGAATGTAATTCGTGTAGAGCCGGCCTGGAACTACCAATTACAACAAAACCTTAATGCAGATATCTTTTCGGGATATATGACTTCGCCAACTCCTTTTGCCGGAAACATAAACAACCAAACTTATGCTTTAGTAAATGGATGGAACGGTTTTATTTGGAGCGATGCTTACGATGCAAACGACGGAAACGGTGTTATGCCCTACGCTCGTGAAATCACACAACAAGTAGAGCTTTCTGGAGATCCAAACGGTGTCAAATTTGTTTGCTTATCTAACATTATAAAAGTCATGGCCATGCATCGTATTTCTGATGTATTCGGACCAATACGTTATTCTAAATTCGACGATTACGATACTACAGGACAATACGATTCTCAGGAAGAAGCTTACAACGCATTTTTCGCGGACTTAGATGAAGCGATTAATGGTCTTGAATCATTTACTGAAGATGCGCAATTTACTGCTTTTGACCAATCATCTCTAGGTGGAGACATTGGGCAATGGAGAGCTTTTGCGAATACATTACGTTTACGATTAGCAATTCGTGTTTCTAAAGTAAACCCTACTTTGGCACAAACCCAAGGTGAGCTTGCATTATCTAGCAACGCAGGGTTATTAGAATCTCAAGACATGTTAGTAGACATGGGTGGCTTTGTGCATCCTGTATTAACAATTAGTCAAGTTTGGGGAGATATTGCCATGAGTGCAGAAATGGAATCTATTTTAACAGGATTTAAAGACAATAGAATTTCAACATTATTCAACACCGCTTTAGATCCTTCTTTAGGAAGCTATAAAGGAGTTCGTCAAGGTATAGAAATTGAAGCAAAAGGTGAATACGGTAGCCACTCACCTATCGGATCTGCCGTAAGCGGTTCTAACAAAATCTGGATGACTGCTGCAGAAGTAGCATTCTTAAAAGCAGAAGCAGCTTTAAGAGGATGGACTGGTGCTGGAGATGCTAAAGCAAATTACGAAGCTGGTGTTCGTGCTTCTTTTGCACAATTTGGAGCCTCTGGAGTAGAAGCTTATTTGGCAGACACTACAAGCACACCTGCAAATTTTGTAGATGCATTAAACCCAGACAACAACATTGCTTATAATTCTAATGTTAAAATCGCATATAACGAAGCGGGTTCTAAAGAAGAACAATTAGAACAAATAATAACCCAGAAATGGATTGCTATGTTCCCTGACGGACAAGAAGCATGGAGTGAATTTAGACGTACGGGTTACCCTAGATTATTTCCTGTGGTTGTAAACAATAGCGGAGGCACCATAGATTCAGATATTCAAATTCGCCGAATCAATTTTGTAGACGTAGAGAAAAATACAAACGGTGCAAATGTAGATGCTGCTGTAGGGATGTTAAAGGGTCCAGATACAGGAGGAACTAGATTATGGTGGGATACCGGATTATCTAATTTTTAATCCAAAGAAACTAAGATTATATATTGATTGAGTGTTGATTAGTTCACAAAGTAAACGGGAGTTGAGTCCCGTTTACTTTATCAAAAAAAAATTAAAATGAAAGTAGATAGTACTGATTTAAAAAGTATAGCCTACACGGAGGCTGGAAAATTTGAGGAAACGCGTTTTGAAAAAATTCATAACGTAATCTTCGACTCTTCAAATGAGGCATCAATAATTGTTGCAGAAGAAATCGCGGCGTTAATTAACGAAAAGGAAGCATTGAATCAGCCTTGTGTTTTAGGTCTAGCTACAGGATCGTCTCCTATAAAAGTATATGAAGAATTGGTAAGAATGCATAAGGAAGAAGGCCTCAGTTTTTCTAATGTGGTCACCTTTAACTTAGATGAATACTACCCTATGGGGAAAGATAATATTCAAAGTTATTTTTACTTCATGCATGAGCACCTGTTTAATCATGTCGATATTCTTCCTGAAAATATTAACATTCCAAACGGCATGGTAAGTGCAGACGATTTATATCAATATTGTATCGATTACGAATTAAAAATTAAATCATACGGTGGCTTAGATTTTCAACTGTTGGGCATTGGACGTACTGGACACATTGGTTTTAACGAACCAGGGTCGCATTTAAATTCTGGAACCAGAAGTATTACATTAGACCACGTTACACGAGCAGATGCTGCACCCGCTTTTTTAGGCATAGATAACGTACCAAGAAAAGCCATTACTATGGGAATTGGCACCGTTAAAAGTGCCAAACGTATTGTATTGTTAGGTTGGGGTTTAAACAAAGCCAAAATTCTTAAAGACACCATTGAAGGCGAAGAAACGTCTAGCGTCCCTGCTACTTATTTGCAAGACCACGACAATACTACTTTTGTTATTGATAGCGAAGCATCATCAGAATTAACACGCGTAAAAACACCATGGCTAGTTGCATCTTGTCATTGGACAGACATCTTAAAACTTAAAGCTGTGGTTTGGCTTAGTGAGCTATTAAGTAAACCCATTTTAAAATTAACAGACAAAGACTATAACGACAACGGAATGTCTGGCTTGTTAACCGAAGAAGGTACGGCTTACGATTTAAACATAAAGATGTTTAATAAACTACAGCATACCATTACAGGATGGCCTGGAGGAAAACCAAATGCCGATGATTCTCACAGACCAGAACGCGCTAATCCTGCTAAAAAACGTGTTATTATTTTTAGTCCACACCCAGACGACGATGTTATTTCTATGGGAGGAACTTTCGATAGGTTAGTAGAACAAGGTCACGAGGTACATATTGCTTACCAAACCTCTGGAAACATTGCTGTTTCAGATGAAGAGGCTTTAAAATTTGCTGAAATTATCTGCAAATTAAATCCAGATAATTCTGAAGCTAAAGCGATAATAGACTTTCTGCAAAGTAAGACAGACAAGGATATCGATTCGAAAGCATTGCGACAATTAAAAGGCTTAATCAGGCAAAGTGAATCTTTAGCCGCAACACGCTATTTGGGTGTAAAAGATGAAAATGTTCACTTTTTAAATCTACCGTTTTACGAAACTGGAACCATTAAAAAAGGGAATTTAACGTCGGACGACATCGACATTGTTACATCTTTAATTGAAGCTGTTAAACCTCATCAAATTTATGCTGCAGGAGATTTGGCAGATCCGCACGGCACTCATAAAGTGTGTTTAGATGCGCTTTTTGAAGCTATAGATGTGCTTAAACCAAAAGCATTCATGAACGATTGCTGGGTTTGGTTATACCGTGGTGCTTGGCACGAATGGGAATCTTACGAAATAGAAATGGCTGTGCCTATGAGTCCGGATCAGGTGCTTAAAAAACGTCATGCTATTTTCTATCACCAATCTCAAAAAGATGGTGTCATGTTTCAGGGCGACGACTCCAGAGAATTTTGGGTTCGTGCAGAAGACAGAAATCGCTTAACAGCCAAAAAATATAACGATTTAGGGCTTGCAGATTACGCTGCTATTGAAGCATTTAAACGTTATCATTTCTAAAATAGAATGAAAAAATCACTTTTAATAATTTCAGTTTTAATCTGTTTGTCTTGTAAAAACACTCCTGAAAACATACCAATTTCAGGAACTTGGAAAATGGTTTATGCTGAAATTATTGAAAATGATACCATTCAAATTAAAGATTTACAACATACCGAGTTCATTAAAATTATCAATGACTCACATTTTGCTTTTTTCAATCAGAATATAAATTCTAATGCACATTTTTACAGCGGTGCTGGCTCTTACGTTTTAAACGGACAAGACTATGAAGAGGTTTTGAGTTACACCAATTCGGAAACCATTAAAAATCAAACATTCTCTTTTAAAATTCAAATGAAAGGAGATACGTTAATTCAGACTGGAATAGAAAAAATCGAAGCCGTAGGAATTAATAGAACCATTACAGAAAAGTACATTAAACTTAATTGAGCCTTAAATAAGACACAATGAAAAAAATCATATTACTAATTATAATCATAACCTTTAACAGTGCTTTGAGTCACGCTCAAGACGCATTAGCAAGTACATATGATTTGATGCCTTGGCCAAAAAACATACAGGATACGAAGCAAAACCTTCCTATTACTGAAAACTTAACCATTTCTATTGACGGTCCTACACAAGACCGTGTACACTTTGTGGCTACCTCTTTTTTAAGACGCCTTTCTGGTAGAACGGGTGTATTT
The DNA here is from genome assembly GCF_056238645.1 of Formosa sp. F44. The sequence goes on along the minus strand of NZ_JBWDLJ010000002.1, from coordinate 390,805 downwards.
ACTAATTCAGGCTTCCCAACTTCTGCAAAAACCAATCCCAATGCAACGATTAAAATCAGCTATAAAAACGAAGGAAAACTGACTATAGACAACGACGAATCGTATCAATTAAACGTTTCAAATTCTGGTGCAACAATTACCGCAAACACAGATATCGGGGCTTTAAGAGGAATTGAAACCTTGTTACAACTTACAAGCAACGATGCTACTACATATTACTTTAAAGGCGCTTCAATTTCTGATGCACCACGTTTTGTATGGCGCGGTTTAATGATAGACGTGTCTAGACATTTCCATCCCGTACATGTGATTAAACGCAATTTAGAAGCTATGGCTTCGGTAAAGATGAATGTATTTCATTGGCATTTAATAGACGACCAAGGGATTCGTATAGAATCTAAAGTGTATCCGCAATTAACAGATTTGGCTTCAGACGGAGTGTTTTACACCCAAAACCAAATTAAAGATGTGGTAGCTTATGCTTCAAAATTAGGAATACGCGTCGTTCCAGAAATCGATGTCCCTGGACATGCCACAGCTATACTCACAGCCTTTCCAGAATTGGGAAGTAAACCGGGAGCCTCTTATAGTGTAGAGCGTTATTCAGGTGTTTTCGACCCGACATTAGATCCTACAAACGACAACACTTATGTTTTTTTAGAAAATCTATTTACTGAAATCGCACCACTTTTTCCTGACACTTACTTCCATATTGGAGGCGATGAAAACGAAGGAAAACACTGGGATGCTAATGAAAATATTCAGAAATTCAAAAAAGCGCATAACCTAAAAACCAATCACGATTTACAAACCTATTTTAATATTAAGCTTGAGAAAGTTTTAAATAAATTAGGTAAAAACCTAGTGGGTTGGGATGAGATTATGACGCCAACCATGCCAACAACCGCAGTGATTCACTCTTGGAGATCGGAAAACGAAGGGCTTCCAAAAGGAGGCTCATTAATTGAGGCCGCTAAACAAGGTTACAACACCATTTTATCTAACGGGTTTTATATAGACCGTATGGAATCTGTGATAAAGCACTATCAAAACGAACCAATTGGCGATATTCAATTAACAGCAGAAGAACAAGCACGTATTCTAGGAGGAGAAGCTACCATGTGGAGCGAACTTACCACATCGGAAACTATAGATTCTAGAATTTGGCCAAGAACAGCAGCCATAGCAGAACGCCTTTGGTCACAAAAAGATGTAAACGATGTAGATAATATGTTAAAGCGTTTAGACGTAATGAGCTACCGCCTGGAAGAATTAGGCATAACGCATATTAAAAACAAAGCTGTTCTTTTAAGAAACTTGTCGAATAATCAAGATATATCTTCTTTAGAAACACTAATGAATATTTGCGAACCACTTAAAATCTATTCAAGAAATCAAGGCGGAACGGAATACAAAACTTTCTCACCGTTTAGATTATTTGCAGATGCTTGTACTGTAGATGCTAAAGATGCCGTTAAGTTTAACCGCTTAGTAAAAAGCTATATGGCATCACCTACCGAAAACACTAAAGCAAAACTTATAGTGTATTTGAAGCATTGGTCTAAAAATTATGGGACATTTTCTAAATTAGAAAAATCGCCACTTTTAAATGATTTAGAACCACTGTCAAAAAACCTCTCTGAAGCGTCATCTATTATACTTCAGAAACTAACGAATAACACGCTTTCAGATTCAGCCAAAGCACAATTAAAAATCAATTTATCGATTTTAAATCAAGATCATGTAGATGTTGAGGTTGCTATAGTAGAATCTTTAGAAGCACTCTCTAAGCATATATAATAGTTTATTTGAATTGATTTGTTTGTAACCCCGATATTTTGATTAATATCGGGGTTTACAGTTTTTATTTCGACTTCAAAATCCTTAACATATTTAAATATTTTTAGCAACCTAATATAGTAACGCGCTGAAAAGTTAAAATTGAAAACTTAAACTTTAAATAACTTAGTTTACCCTAACTATACCTATTTTTATGTCTTGCCAATTTTTGACTTATAACATATGAGACCCGATTTAAAAGATTATGAGATTTTTTCTTTTTACAAGCATCTTAAGGAGAGATATAATAGTGAGTTAGAAAATTTTGTAACCGAAATTGTATTTGAAAAGAACAGTTACATTTACCAACCTCCCAAAGTAAAAAACTATATTTATGAGATTGTCACTGGAGCTGTCAAATTAGGTGGATATTCCGAAAAAGGAGATGAATACACGTATGACGTGGTACATACAGGCGATTATTTTGGTAATTTAAGATATTTAAACGGACAATTTTTTGAATTTTCGAAAGCGCTAATGGATGTAAAAGTAAGACTATACGATTTAGACTTTTTTAAACGAGAAGTTAAAAGTCATGCCGTTGCCGCTGAATGGTTTTTTAGCTACTTAACAAAAAGATGGTATATAGCCGAAAAGAAATTATGTAAAGTAAATGAGCGCTCCATAGTTGATAAGTTAAAATTCTTAAATACCATCTACACCATTAATGTTTTAGATGTAAAAGGCGAGCCTCATAACATACACTGTTTACTTACACAAAAAGACAAGGGTGACCTTATTGGGGCCACCCGTCAAACCATTGCAAATGCTTTAAAAAACAAATCAGTTTGTCTTAGTTAATATCCCTGGATATAGCACTCCTTTTTTTGATTCAAAATTTAAATCTAGTAATTCATTAATTATGGGAGCGATATCTTCTAACCCCATTTTTTCTATTGTTTTAGATTTTGAAATACCTGCTCCAAATGCCACAAATCCAGTTTCTATTTGCTTAAAATCTGGATAATATCCGTGAGTACCTCCTGTTCTTGCCGAAAGGATATCTCCATTTGTTTTAGAAGACATGGCAATTCCAGGTATAGGAGCTAAGGCTAGAACAGCATTAGGATCTGCTCCTATTTCATCTAATTCAGCTCTATCAACAACTCTAAATAATTTTTTGATATTAGACGGCAGTTCATCTAGTTTTTTTCTAACCTTTTCTACAGTTTTATTATCCCCTTTATTTTTAACCATTAAAAATGCCGAAGCCCCAGATGTGTGAAAAGCGACTTTCCAATTTCCACGATCTTTTTTATCTTCAATTAAACCTTCTTCAACCAACCAAATATTGGGACTAAGTGCAGAATGTATGTCTACAAAACCATGATCTCCTGTGATTATAAATGTGGTCTGATCTTCAAGGCCCGCTCTTATAGCCGCTTCTTTTATTTTACCAATAGCCCTATCTACAGCAGCTATAGAGGTATACACTTTTTCTCCTTCTCTCCCTTGTTCATGTTGGAAATGATCTACGGCAAAAAGATGAATGGACATAAAGTTTGGCTTGTAAGTTTCTAACGTATAGGCTGCCATTTCTCCAATTCTATCTTCCCTATTTAGATAATCGCCATTAAATGTTTTATCATTTAATTTACCAAGAACTTCTTCTTCCATTTCTTTTAGAAACCCCTCTGGACTCTCGAAATCTCTCATCGGCTTAATTTTTCCATAAGAACTGTCTAGATACCAATTTTCGGGTATGTTATAATCTATGTCGGCACCCACTGTAACTGGCCACATAAAACTAGCACTAGTTTTACCTGCTTCTTTTACTGCTGTCCATAATGTCTTTGTTTTAATTAGATCATATTCCCAATACCAACGCCCCGTTTGGCCTTTTTCTTCAAACGGACTGTTGTAATAAATTCCATGATCCATAGGGTATGAACCTGTAATTAAAGTCGTATGTGAAGGATAGGTTACCGAAGGAAATATGCCTCTTACACCCGTTGCAGAGACACCTTCTTTTACCATGTGTTTTAAATTTGGTACCGGCCATTTTTCTTCTAAATAAAATTCTGGTCTAAATCCGTCTACCGAAATCAGCACCACGTGTTGAGACATTTTTTTATCTTGTGCAAAACTCACTTGACACAATAACAACACTGTAAGTGCATATATAATTCTATAATTTTTCATTTTATTTTCTATTTGTTTAATTGTAAAAGCATGGAATTTATTTCATGTAAAAACAAACTCCATGCTACAAGTTGTAATATGTTTTTAATTGAAAGTATATCTTACACCTAATTGTAAGCGCCATGGATCTCCATTAATTGGCTCTGTTGAACTAGCTGTTTGTACCGAATAATCATAACTCTGGGTGGTTTGATCGAACCCTGTTATATTCATTAAATTTCTATTTCCGAAGTTATGTGATTGTCCCCAATCTTTATTTAGCATGTTCGCAAAATTGAAAATATCCATAGAAAACTCTAAACCATGCTTTTTATTCTTCATTTCAAATCTTTTGAGAAGTCTTAAATCTACTACAGCATAAAAAGGATTCTTTCCACCATTACGCTCGGCAAATCCACCATAACTATCTTTTAAATAGTCTTTAAAGCCTTGCGGAGTATCAGAATCGTTTAAAATTTGATTGTAACCATCAATTATTGACTGAGGAGTATTCGGATCGTTTGGATCGTATATATAAGCAATGTCGTTACTTAAATTATAGTCTCCGTTGGCACTTGTATTACTGTTTACCTTAAAAGAATATCTTGTACCACCTTGACCAACAATTTTTGCTCCTAGTGTAAATCCTTTCCATGTTGGTGTAGCTCCATTTATGATTAGTTTAGTATCGAAATGATTATCTGCGTAACCATAATTTAGATCTCTTGGGTCTCCGGAAACAGGTAAAAATGTTGAAGTATTTGCAACACAACAGTTATAAGAAGAATTGTCTTTAGACTTATTAAATGTGATACTTCCATTTACATATCCATCTGTTCCAATTTGTGCAGAAGCTTCTAAGACTAACGCAAGTTGGTCTAGTATCCCATCAGAAGTCATGACCAAAGTCCTTCCTACTTGATCGGAAATTCTTGAGTTTGTCCAATCTGAATTACCATTTTCAGAAATTGTATTTGCAGGCACAAATACTTCTCTTCCTTGCTCTGTGATAAAGTATGGTTCTTTAACAAGGTTTGCTTCCTGATAGGTATAGTTATTTTTAGTATGGCTGAATAGTGCATTAAAACCTAAACTATAGCGTTCTCCAAAAAAATGAGTGTAGCTTAAGTTTGCTTTGAAGGTTGTAGGCACTTCAAAATCTTTTCCTACAGCATTTATTGTTGAAAAAGGAGTAACACCTTCTGGTACTCCAGGTACTGTACTCGGATCGTTTCTGTAAGAATTAAAATCGGGTGTAGGAACATTTGCTCCAGTAACATCTATAGCACCTAATAACGTACCACTATTTTGAATATTATTTACTTGGGCATAATAATGTGGCTGAGCAGAAAATACTCCTCCTCCAAATTTTACGACATCCTTATTTTCACTCTTTACATTATACGTTAGCTGAAATCTAGGCTGAATGTTATTATAATCATCTAATGTTTCATCTGTTCGTATACCAAACTCGTCGTCTACTACTGGGTTATATTCTCCACTATCTAGAAATTTTGTGGCATCCCAACGCACACCAGCAACGAGGTTAAGGTCTGATGTAATATCCATTTCAACCTGAGCAAATAGCGATAAATCTAATACCGTTTGCTTTACCAATGGCAATCCCTGCAAAGGAACTTCTCTAGCATATCTAGAGGCATTCTGATTTTCAAAATCTTCTAAAGAATCAAAATAAAAACGTCCATTTTGCTCGTTAGACAATAAAGTTTCTAACGACGTAATCATATTATCTGTACCAAAGGTAAAATCGGCTTTATCTGTATTGATATAGGTTGTATTGATAAATTGCACCTGATTTTCAACATTAGTTTCAGGCGTATAACGTTGTCCTCCTAACTGCACACTTTTAGTACTATTGTTACCATTAGGTAGCACAGAAGCGACTTGCACTATGGCTCTAGGAATATTAGATTGAGGCAACTGCGTATTTGGTGTATACGATCTTTCGGCATGTTGGTATTGCAATTTAAATTCATTGGTTACCACATTGCTAAACATAGATCGTAACGATAACATTGTACTGTTTTCTAAAGAGCTAAAGTCTGAGTAAGTCTCTGCCATTTCAATACTAGAATTATCGCTAACACTAAATGGATTATCCCATTTATTATACAAATTACGTAACGTAAGTCTGTGCTTATCACTTATTTGCCAATCCAAACGAATAAATAAATTATTGGCTTCTGTCTTACGATCGAATTGCCCTGTTTGTTGCTCATCTGATAAGCCATAAACCTCGCGACCGATACTCTTAAAACGATCTAAATTATCTTGAGTTATCCCTAAGCGATTTTCGTCATCGTCGCTTTGTATGTCTGCTATATAAACAGGCTCTCCCGCATCTTGTCTCTCATAAACTCCAAAAAAATGAAGCTTATCTTTAATGATTGGTCCTCCCAAACTAAAACCAGATTGCGACGTATAGAAATCTGCTGTTCGCTCTTGGCCTTGAATGTTATATTTACTTTGTAAATTATCTGCTCTGTGATAGAAAAATGCACTCCCTGAAAATTCATTAGTACCAGATTTAGTTACAGCAGATACAGAACCACCACCCTGTCTTCCTTGGGTCACAGCATAATCGTTTGTAGACACTTCAAATTCTCGAATAGCTTCTTGAGATATGGTATACGGTCCACTACCAATATCGCCTGCAGTTAGCTGATTTCTAGCATTAGTCCCATCAATAGTAATGTTAGTTGATGTTCCTCTTTGTCCACTTAAATTATAACTTCCTCCACCTTGTAAAGGGGACAAACTTGTTAAATCAGAAAAATCTCTTCCTTCAGTGGCTAGTTTTTTAATTTGCGTTGCTCCAATTTTTGTCGATGCTCCAATTTGATCAATACGTTTAGTAATCCCATTTGTAGAAATAATTACCTCTTCCAAATTTGTAGAAGATTCTTGTAATGTAAAATGGATTACTACAAGATCACTAAGGTTTAACATGATTCCTTCTCGAATAGATTCAGAAAAACCTAAATATTTAGCTGTAACACTATATGGTCCTCCTAAAGGTAATTGAGGCAATTTGAAATCTCCATTATCATTAGTTAGTGTTCCAGAGATAAAACCCGTAGAGATATCTTTTATCATGATATCTGCTCCCATTAATGGTATCCCGTTTTCATCTTTCACAGTTCCTTTTATAGTTGCATTTGTCGCTTGACTGTAGGAATTAATACTTGTTCCGAATAAAAAAAGTAAGACCAAAAAATGGAAAGACTTTAAGTACTGTTTTTTCATTTGTTATAGTTGTTTTTAGTAGATGGTGAAAATAGATACACATCTAGCCTATCAAATGTTAGTTTTTAACATTTTACAACTACTTAACCTAAAATTTATAACTTGTTAATGCACCAGAATTAGAAACACTATAAAATTATTGCCCAAAATTTTTATCGGATTCTTGGAATTTAATTGCGGAAGAAAATTAAAACAGCCCTTTTCTAGTGCCCTAAGACAACACCACATCATAACTTATTTTTAAGGCGCGAACAACATCTGCTATTTCATCTTCATTAAGATGTCCAAATCCGAAACGAATAGCACAAGTATATTTATCCTGATAAAGAATAGTTTTTGGAATAAACACATTGTTTTGCTCTGCAACTTCGGCAAATTTAGCTAACGATATTTCAGGCTTAAACTGCAGCCAAATCGCTAATCCGCCAGAAGGTATTTCCCACCGAATTGCATCTTTAAACACACGCGATAAATGATGTATTAAACAATCGCGTCTCTGTTTATAAATTAAAATATTCTTTTTAACCAGCCTATTAATCTCACCTTCGGAAATTAATTCGGATAGCATTTGTTCCTGAATTAAATCCCCTTGTTGGTCCAACAGTTGCAGATAGTTTTTTGCTTCGGACACTAGATTTTCTGGAGCGACCACAAAGCCGGTTTGAAAACTAGGAAACAACGATTGCCCGAGCTTGCCTAGATAAATTACTAGTCCGTTAGCATCGGAACTTGCTAAAGGCAACATAGCTGAACCTTCGAACTGAAAATCGTAATCGAAGTCGTCTTCAATAATAGCGAACTTATATAGTTTAGCCAATTTCATTAACTCCAATCTCCGCTGTGCACTTAAGGTTATTGTGGTAGGATAATCGCGATGCGCACATATATAAACGCACCTAATTCGTCCCTTTACAAAATGATTTTTAATATAATTCACATCTAACCCATCACTGTCTACAGGCACCGTTCTTATGGATGCTCCAGCTTGCTGAAAAATCATATTGGCCGAATAATTACTCAAATTACCCACCAAAACAACATCGTTTTGTTTAATCAATAATTGAGAAACTATGTACAGACTCATTTCTGTACTACGCGTACTTATTAAATTATTTGGCTTTATATGGAAACCCCGAGTCGCATTCAAATAATTACACAACTGATTTTCGAATACAGAATACGAGCCATCTCCCGTACGATTCCATTTTTTAATTAACGGTTTACGCTTCATCGCGGCACTGTACCACCTCGAAAACTGAAATGTAGGATGCAATCGTAAATCTGGTTTTCCGTCATTTATAACATACTCGGCTTTTGTTGCCTGTGTGGTCGACGCTAAATGCATAGAATTCTGAAAAGGAAAACCTGTAGTTTCCGAATAGGAATAGGCCTGATTATACGGATAAGCCGACGCTTTAATTGTAGCCGTTTTTTGCTCTGGAACCAAAACAAACGTTCCTTTGTTGGGAATAATTTCTACCCAACCTTGTGAAGCCAATTCGTCGTAAATTGCTACAGCCGTATTTCTATGAATATCTAATAACTTGCTTAATACCCGTGTTCCAGGTAAGATCGTTCCGCTTAATAAATAACCGCGTTGGATTAGATTTGCAATTTGTTCTGACACTTGAATATAGATAGATTTTGACTTCGTTTTATCGAAATCAATTAACTTTTTAAAAAGCGCATCAACCGGACTATTCATTGTTTTATAACTGGACTATTTTAATAGTCCGTAAAGTTACGACTTTTGTATCGTTTTTAAATTTTTAACATGACACCAACCAAAGTAATAACAGTACTAAGTATTTTAACTTCAGCTTTAGCATTTTCACAAGAGCCTGTAGTCGAGGAACAATTAGAAGAGGTGATAGTCACTTCTAGCAGAATTGAACTTCCGTTTTCTAAGAATTCGAGATCTATAAATATAATAACGTCCGAAGTGATTAAAGCTTCTGCAGCAACCAATGTTGCCGATTTACTACAGCAAGTAGCAGGTGTAGATATTAGACGACGTGGTACTGCAGGAATGCAAGCCGATTTATATATTCGTGGTGGGAGTTTTGACCAAACCTTATTACTTATTGATGGTATTAAAGTAGACGATGCACAAACAGGCCACCATACCATGAATATGGCTTTACCAATAGAAGTTATTGAGCGTATAGAAATTATTTCTGGACCTGCGGCCCGTGTTTTCGGACAAAATGCTTTTACTGGTGCCGTAAATATTGTGACTAAAAAACATACCGAAGACCTTGTCACTTTAGATACTCAAGGTGGTTCGTTTCATACCTTAAACGCTGCGGTAACGGCAGGTGTTAATCTAGAAGACTCTAATCATATAGTGCATGTCTCACGCAATACATCTGAAGGCTACAGACATAATACGGATTACGATAATCAGAATTATTTTATAAAAAGCACCTTCAATAAAAATAAACTACCCATAACATTACTTACTGCATTTTCAGAACGCGATTATGGTGCAAATGGTTTTTACTCTACGCCATCGGCAACCGAACAATACGAGGAAACGCAAACGAGTTTAGTTGGTGTTTCAACCAAAATTAAAAGTAACGATTGGATTATTAAGCCACAGTTGTACTGGAGACGTAATCAGGATATGTATCTGTACGACCGTAACAATCCAACCGGCTATAGAAACCTGCATATAACAAATAAAGTTGGAGCACAAGTGAACGCCTCGTATACTTCAAATTTAGGAATTACCGGTTTTGGAGTAGATGCCGCGCAAGTGTATTTAGCAAGCAATAATTTAGGAGATAGAGATCGATTAATGACTACTTTATTTTTAGAACATCGATTCAAGTTTTTTAACGAACGATTAGATGTTACACCTGGAGTTGCAGTGACCTATTACTCCGACTTTAAATGGCATGCCTTCCCGGGGATGGATGTGGGATACGAATTAAGTAATCATTTTAAATTATACGGTAATGTTGGTTATACGTATAGAATTCCTACCTACACAGATTTATATTACAGCGATCCTACTACACTTGGAAACTCTAATTTAAACCCTGAAGAAGCGGTAGCGGAAGAACTTGGAATAAAGTTCAATAAAAATAATTTTAGTGCTTCTATTGCCTTATTTAACAGAGATTCTAGAGATTTAATTGATTATGTAAAAGATAATGAAGACGATCTTTGGCAAGCCACAAATATTGCAGAAGTGAATACTAAAGGAATTGATGTCTATGCAAACTATAACTTTCAAATTGGAGCATACACCCAAGGCTTAAATGCGTCTTACACCTATATAGATGACGAAATTCAGCAAACAGAAGCCAACTTTTCAAAATATTCTATAAACTCTTTAAAGCACCATTTTGTAACCCGTTTTACATCTCAATTTTTTAAAAACCTCTCTCAGACTGTTGTCTACAAATATGCCGAACGGACTTCTGGCGAGAGCTATTCTGTGGTAGATGCTAGTGTAAATTATACGTTTAGTGCCTTCGAATTTTCGGTAATTGCAAGCAATATTTTCAACACCGAATACACCGAAACCAACTTAGTACCAATGCCTAAAGGAAACTTACTATTTGGCTTAAAATACAATTTTAGATAAAATAATTATCTTACAATTTATTAACTTGCAGGTTTAAGCAATTATACTTTTGGAATTAAATCTTCAAGACATACCGCGCGTAAAAACCATTAGCAAAACGGATTTTATAACGCATTATTATAAACCGCAGAAACCTGTAGTTATAGAGCATTTTATAGACGATTGGCCAGCATACTCTAAATGGAGTTTGGACTATATAAAATCTGTTGCAGGCGATAAAATTGTACCATTATACGACGACAGACCTGTGGATTATAAAGATGGTTTTAACGAACCTCATTCCAAAATGAAAATGAGTGAATACATCGATCTACTCAAACGAGAACCTACTAAGTACAGAATATTTCTTTGGAATATTTTAAAAGAAGTTCCGTTACTTCAAAAGGATTTTACGTTTCCAGATTTTGGTTTACGCCTAATGAAAGGCTTTCCAATGCTTTTCTTTGGAGGTAGAGATTCGTTTACTTTTATGCATTACGATATTGATTTGGCTAATATTTTCCATTTTCATTTTGAAGGAAAGAAGAAGATAATCTTATTCGATCAGGACCAAAACAAATACCTGTACAAGGTCCCACATGCCTTAATTACCAGAGAAGATATCGATTTTAATGATCCTGATTTAGATAAATGGCCTGCTTTAAAAAAAGCTAAAGGGTATAAAACCGAATTAAACCACGGAGAAGTATTATATATGCCCGAAGGTTACTGGCACTATATGCGATACATTACACCTGGATTTTCTATGAGTTTACGCGCCGTTGCAAAACGTCCTAAAAACTTAAGTAAAGCCCTTTACAATGTGTTTATTATGAGAAATTATGATAACTTAATGCGACGCATAAAAGGTCAGGATTGGATAGATTGGAAAAACAAACAGGCTGTAATAAGAACTTCGAAATTTAATTCTTAAGTTTCGTCATAAAACTTATATTTGCCTCAAAATTAAGAACCCATGAAAAATCTATTTATTATCGCATGTCTATGCGTAGTTTCATTTGCAAATGCTCAAGCTTTTAAAGGAAAAGGTGATCAGAAATTTCAAATCGGAGCAAGTTTTCAGGACAACGGAACTGGAATAACTGGAACTTACGACTTAGGTATGGGCGAAAATATTTCGTTTGGTGTAGCAACCACATACTTGCTAGGTGTTAACAACAATTTAGATGCCGATTTTGGAGAGCGTTTCGATATAAAAGCTCGTTTTAATGCGAATTTATCTTCCGTAATTGGTATAGATGAATTAGACGTTTACCCTGGATTAAACTTCAGTTTAAATAACTTTGGTGCTCATGTTGGAGCGCGTTATTTCTTTTCTGAAGGTTTTGGAGTATATTCTGAAATCAATTTTCCAATTGCCAAGTACGACACAGGTTATTTAACTTCAGAAGAAAAATTAAACAATCAATTTGTATTTAATATAGGTGCTTCTTTCAATTTATAAGTCGTGTCTTTCTAAAAATATCTAAGGAGTTTCAATATATTTTGAAGCTCCTTTTTTTATTTAATCAATTCATTCACCTTCTCGTAAACCATAGGCGATTCCCAACCCCGGTACAATAAATAGTCTGCTAGCTTTTTCCTTTTTTTATATTTATTAGACTCTCTTAGTGATTCACATTTACGTGTAGCCAAAGCATCAAACACACCATAATAATCCAATTCGTCTAATTCTTTAAGACCTGTTTGTATATTAAATTTACTAATTTGCCTACGTTTTAACTCCATAGTTAAACGGTTTCTTCCCCAGTTTTTAAACTTAAATTTACCGCGAACATATGCCTTTGCAAAACGCTCTTCATTTAAAAAATTATGATTTAACAAATGCACAATAACCGCATCTATAGCTTCTGGAATCATGCGCATACTTTTTAATTTTTCTTGCACTTCTTTATGGCAACGTTCTTGGTACGCACAGTAATATTCCAAGGCAGATTTGGCTTCTTCGACCGTATACGTTTTATGAGTTTCCATGCTTAAATTTTAAAATATTTTTGTAATTACTTGATTTTCAGTGTTTTTTATTTTATTTTTAGATAAATCCCCTAAGAATTCAAATATACGTTACCACGATGAAACTAAGTTATACTACTACAATAGTATTATTTTTATCTGTGATATCTTTAGGATTTTCCCAATGTTTATCGGATAATTTTAATACAAACTATGGAAATTGGATGGAATCGGACACTTATCGATTACCAATTGCAGGTAATGAAGGAGATGGTGTTGGGTTTAATAATGTAAACGACTTTATTGTTACAAGTGTTGCAATTACAAACCCAGAAAGTATACAATTTAGTTTAGCACGATCTTCTGCTTCTGCCCAAAGAACACTAAGCATTCAATATAGTACTACAACGTCAGGCCCTTGGATAGAAACGGATAATATAACCGTAGGACAAACCACTGAAACGCATCAATTATTCTCCTTCAACTTAAATTTAACAGGCGATTATTACATCCGTGTTATAATGACACAAAGATCGGGTGGCTCTTATTATTTAGACGACATTTCTATTTTTTGTAGCGGAGCAAACGCTCCCGAGATACAACTTTTAGATGAATTTGGGAACCTCCAAAATTGTGGGTTTTCAATAGATTTTGGAAGTATAGTCGTAAATGCAACTGCACAAAAAACAGTCACCATAAAAAATACGGGAGATATCAATCTAATCATTTCGTCCTTAACGCTACCTTCTCATTTTTTGGTGACCACACCAACATTCCCTGTTAGCATTTCGCCAAATACAGAAACCTTACTTACCATTGCATTTAATCCCATAACTTCCGGGAATAGCAATGGCACTTTACACATTTTAAATTCAGATTCTAATGAAAGCGACTGTACCATTTTCCTTACGGGTCATGCCTTTGCACCCGCTCCTGAAATTGATGTCGAGCGCAATACCGAAGCCTCTATTCCGAATGGTTCGGAATCCAGTACTGGATACAACACTGTTTTTGCTTCTACCATTGTGGGAGAGACAACAGCTTCAAAATTATACTATATTCATAATGAAGGGCAATTAGATTTACTTGTTTCGGACATCACGTCCTCTAACCCAACAGAATTTCAAATAACCGTAAATCCAAGTCATTCCACAATTTCTAGTCAAACTAAAATGCCATTCGAAATTCAATTTTCGCCTTCATCTTCAGGTATCCGTACTTCTACTATTAGTATTATAAATAACGACGCAGAAGAAGCCCCTTATACTTTTGAAGTTCAAGGCACAGGAAAATGTTCTTCAGCACCACTTTTAGCTCAACCTAGCAGTGGACCACCAGGAACCATTGTTACCATAACAAATTCTAATTTCGGAACAGCAACTACAGCTAACATTAATGGTATTGTAGCAGAAATAAATATAATTTCAGACACTAAAATGGAAGTTAAGATACCTCCAAATGCAACTTCCGGAACCCTAAGTATAACGAATGATTTGGGATGCAGTAATGCCACAAACTTCAACATTATTGCTTTAACAGCTATTGATTGCGACGGGAATAATGCCTATACTCCAACCAATCTCTTTATTAGCGAAATTACCGACCACCCTAGCGGATCTCATTCTTATATCGAGATTTATAACGGTACTGGATCTGCTGTAGACATGGAAGATTACAGTATCGAAATTCATTATAACGGCTCCACTATACAAGACATTATGTTTGAAGAGGCTACCTTAAATAATCAAGATGTTTTTGTGGTTGCTTTTGGTGCAGGAGATGCCGAAAATTCCAATGCTACTCACGGGTACGATCATGTAAGTACGCTCGTTGGAATTAACAACAACGACAATATTCGCTTATTGCACAATGACAATTGGATAGATTTATGGGGAAATACTTCCGGATCACCTTTCACTATTTCACAAAAAGGATATACTTATAGACGCAAAAATAACATCCAAAATGCACCAAGTACAACATGGAATCAGAACGATTGGGAAGCTTTTCATACGGTTGATTATACTGATATTGGCACTTATAATTATTATTCGGGAATTCCTCCGTCAATTTTAACGCAACCTACAAACAACAGTTTGGGCTGTAGTTTATATGTTGAATTCTCGACAGTCGCAGAAGAAGGTTTTATTGGACAAAAACAATTGCAATATCAATGGTATTACAATCCTCCCGAAAGCGATATTTGGACGGAAGTTATCGACGACCTTAATCACGATGACCCCCAAACATCGACCTTAAAAATTTTAAATACGATTGAAACCAATGGAAACCAGTATTATTGCAGGATATTGGAAGATTCCAACTTATGTTATACCGCGACAGCTACCGTTAAAGTTTCTGTCAAGGAAAGTATTTGGACAAATACCGGTTGGCAGAATAACATAGAACCAAACGTAAATTCTTTTACGGTTATAGATTATGATTATAATACGGTTACAAACGGAAACATTACCACATGTGGCCTGTATATCCCACTAGGAAAATCGTTAGTTATTGATATAGAATCTTATGTAAAAGTGATTAATAAACTGCACGTCGAAGGTGAATTAATTGTAAAAAATAAGGGCTCTTTTGTACAAGAAGACGACTCTGAGATTATAAATTCCGGTGTAATTACGGTTGAGAAAGAAACAGCTGTTTTAAACGCTTGGTACGAATACACCTACTGGAGTGCTCCCGTTGCTAATGAAACATTCGACCCCGTTTTTAATAATTCTCAACGATTATATTGGTATAACGCGTCTAACTTTGTCGATATTTATAAGGAAGAAAACAATAATAACGCCCAAGTACTAGGCCAAGACAATGTAGACGATAATGCGAACGATTGGCAAGCTATTGAAGACAATACAGATATAAAAAGAACCGATAATTTAATTCCAGGAGTTGCTTATGCCGCTACACACTCTGAATTAAATTTTACACCAGGAGCGAAATACACCTACTCTTTTTCCGGAAACTTTAACAACGGCAACATACTAACAGCTGTAGCAAGAAATGATGAATCACGTTTAGACACCAATTTTAATTTAATAGGAAACCCCTACCCTTCGGCCATAGATGTTACAGCATTTTTCCAAGCGAATGTACACTCTATTAATGCCAATGGAACTCTAGAAGGCGCCATTTATTTATGGTCTCATGACACCCCGCCATCGGATACATTTAATGGAAATGATGTCTATAATTTTAGTCCTTCAGACTATGCCATAATTAATGGTTCCGGATCGATTACTGCTCAAGAAGGCACCGGTACAAAACCGGATAATTTTATTCCGTCTTGTCAGGGCTTTTTCATTCAATTTTCAGACAATTATCCAACATCTACAGGACATGTAGTATTTAATAATGCTATGCGCGTAACAGATAAAAACACACAGTTTTTTAGAACTTCAAAATCTAATAAATTATGGATTAATTTAACTTCAGATAACGGTGTTTTCAGTCAGACGTTAGTAAGTTATATTTCTGGAGCAAAAGACGAATACGATGGTAGTTTTTATGATGTAGACACTTACATTTCTAAAGATGTTACGGCAAAATTATATACAACCATGCCTAATACAGATAAAGTATTTAGTATTCAAGGCAAAGCGTTACAGAGTATTAATAATGATGAAAAAATAAATTTAGGATTACACCTATCTATTAAAGTACCTACAATTTATAAACTATCTTTAGATGATTTTGAAGGCGAATTTATATCTCAAAACGAATTGTTCTTGGAAGACACTTTTTTAAACACGTATCACGATTTAAAATCTTCACCCTACACGTTTACATCCGAACCGGGAACCTTTAACAATCGCTTTAATATCACCTTTAAAGCACCCACGTTAAACCTTGAAACAGTTGATAATACTTCATCACAATTCGAAATCATTCATTTGCCCACTAACGACATTATATTTAATCTCGAATCGGACCACATTAAAATGCACACTATAGAGATTTTTAATATGTTGGGTCAGAAAATACAGCATATAAAACCTCAAACAAATCGTAATATTTTTAATGCTATTTCGTTAAACCAAGGAACCTACATTGCTGCTGTGAGCTGTAATAATTCAGTTTATTTTAAGCGGAAGTTTATTAAGAAGTAATGCTCCTCTTATAAGGCGTACTTCACTGCCAAAATTAAGTTTCTTCCTGCGCCAGAAATTCCCGATGAATAAGGTCGGTATCGCTGATCTGTGATGTTTTCTAAGCTTGCAATTACGCTAAGATTTGGATTGAATTTATATTGCGTGCGTAAATTAAAAGTATACCAAGACGGTGTATAGGGATTCCCGTCCTCATCGGAGGCATACATATAATCTTTACTCTGTTCTGATGGAGCTAAATCGTTATAAGACATCTTATCATTATACATGGCATAGGCATCGATAGTAAATTTATTATTCTCCCATGTAATATGTGTGTTTCCAAAATCTGGTGCGGCATGTCTTAAAGGCAACTCTTCCTCATTTTCTAACTCATAACCACCAACCACATTATATTGCGACGTTAATTTTACACCTTTAGCTAACTGAACAAGAATTCCCACCTCGAAACCATAAATACGAGCCTCGGCAGCGTTTTGCATAGATTGCACTCGGCTAGATTCTCCGTTATAATCGATGTAAGAATTGCCATCTAGTTCGGAGTCTCGACGCACCAATGCATCATCTAAAAACGTATAATAAGTTGCGGCATCTATTATAACTTTATCTTCAAAATTTAAGCGGACACCTAAATCTCCAGTATAGGCATATTCTGGATCTATATCATTATTTGGTACAACGACTGCGCCTGGCTCAGAATCGAAAACTTTACCAATATCGTCTATATTTGGCGCTCTAAAGGCTGTCGAAAAATTTAATTTCCACTGAATTATTTCGGCAGGAATCCAACTAATTCCAGCCGTTCCTGTTAATGCCCCTGTATTCACATCTGTCGATTCGAATGGTAGGTTTAGGAATACATTATTTTCTTTAAAATCTGCATGAGCTAAAACATGATTATAGCGTAATCCTGTTTGCAAAACAAATTGAGAACTCGGTTTATATTTAAAATTAGTATACACAGACATCGAAGACCAATCGGAATCGTTTGGATACCTAGACAGTGCCTTTATAGTCGTGTTATCGTCTATATTTTCCTGCTCACCAAAGGAATTAACTTTATTATAAACATACTCTACACCGTAAAACAATTGGGTCTTTAAACTAAGTTGTTTCTCGAAATCTATATTGGCAGAGATAGCATCTACGTCTTCATTTGTAGAATTTCGAAGTGGCGATTGGTAATCTCTATCAATCCTACTTTCTTGAAAATTCTGATAAGCTACATTGGCTTGAAACTTATCGAAAAACATAGAATGACTACTTAATTTAGTGACCTGCAAATTAGACATAAACCAACGTTGTGGCCCATAATTCCATTCGGCCGAACGTAATTCATCACCTTTATATCGAATTAACCTGTCGTATCTAGAATAATCTGAAGTTGTAGAATAATACAATCCTAGATCGAAATTTAAATCGTTTCCTGGCTCAAATCGCACCTTTTGCATAAGATTTATTTGGTCGTACCCTGTTGGTACTTGAACTTTAGGATTTGGATTCGCAACAATATTGTCTACACCATTTTGTGTAACTACATATTCTGGCCTTAAGTAATCGTCTGGACCGTGACTTCCCATTCTTAAGTCGTCGAAATCGGTATAACTCACACTACTTAAAAACGCCCACTTTTTCAATCCGATATTAAAATCTAAATGACCTGTTTTTTCATCATTTGCGGTAGCATAACGAGCCACAGCATTCGCCGAGAAATCCATTTCATCGGTATAAGACAGTTTTGTTTTTTTAGTATAAAAACTCATAACACCACCAATGGCATCACTACCATAAACTACCGAACCGGCACCTAAAATCACCTCTGTATGTTCGATTGCAAAGGGATCTATCGAAATTACATTTTGTACATTTCCTGCTCTAAAAATGGCATTATTCATTCGAACACCGTCTACTGTAATTAATAATCTGTTTGTAGACAAACCACGAATCATGGGGCTTCCGCCTCCCAACTGGCTCTTCTGAATATATACATTACCAGTGTTTTCAAGCAAATCTGCGCTAGTTTGCGGATTATCGAACGTGATTGCTTCGGCAGAAATGGATGCTATTTTTTGAGGAATATCGCGTTTGCCTTGCTCGAATTTTGAAGCTGAAATAACAACCTCATCAAGTCCTTCGGTTAAAGGTTCTAAGGACACACTTAAAACTGACTTTAATTTTAATTTTTCGATAGAAAAATACTGAAAAGATAAATGTTTAAAGAAAAGTATTTCATTATCCTTAAACTTATCAAGTGACACCACACCATTTAGATCTGATATTTCACTCTGTGATTTATCGGCATTATAAATAGCAACACCGGAAATAGATTCGTTGGTTTGACTATTTAAAACGGTAATATTTTGAGAAATACTTGATAGGGAAATGAGGAAAAAAAATGCGAAAAGTAATTTTAAATTCATACAGAATCTTTGGTCGGTTATTAATTAAATACTTGATTAAAAATGGATAATGATTTTGGTTTTTTAAAATGACCAAGGTGTAATTCGTAATACAGAAGCAATAGGTCTAAAACCGATTGTCGTTGTTTGGAACCCATTTTAATTGTTTTTAGGTCATCAAAAAGCATGCCTAATAGAAGCTTAAAAATCTTTAAATCCTCTCCAGTTACAGAATAAATGCTTGTAGACTGTTTCTCGAATTGACCGGTACTTAAATTAAAGTAATTATAGTGTATGTTGGTCGTGTCTGGATAACACCCAAGGAACTTTGTTAAATGCACCAAAAATACCAAATGAAAGTTAGCTGAATCGGTTGTATTATCTAAAATATTTAAAGAAGACTCGATATATTCAAACAGTGCTTCGTTTGCTTCTTCCTCTTTTAAAGCCATTGCCAAAACATCGGCAATAAACATAACAATAGCACTCTTAACAACCTCGGTATGAAGCGTGGCATAAAGGGTATTAATTTTTACGTCTTTTAAAGTTTGTAATGATCTATTATCCTTAATATCTGCTTCGATTTGTATTTGAGAAAGCAACTGAAAATAAGCCACTTTAGCATTTCCCTTTCTACTTTTTAAGACACCTCGTAACAAGAAACTAACCACTCCAAAATCTTTGGCATAACAACGCACTATAAGATCATTATCGCGATACTTTAATTTGGATAAAACAATGGCAGGAGAAGAATAAAACATTATCGAATAACCATTAATTTAAGCACTTTCGTTTCGAAAGTTTCGGTATCCGAAAGCATAATTAAATACACTCCAGAACGCACTACATTATTGGCTAAATTTTTACCATTCCAAAATGCCGTTCCACCATCAATTTCTAGATTTGAACCTCCAAATCTGGAATTTACATTGGCTTGAGCTTCTGCAACTAAATTCCCTTCGACATCTGTGATTTTTATATTTACGCGATCTGTTAACCCTTTAATTTTAACAAGCTCGTCTACGATATTAAATGTTGGACGCACTGGATTTGGATACACATAAGCATCGTTATAATCGTCTTTAGTTTCTGAGCTTCCTGAATAAAATGCGACTAAACCACTTTCTGTAGCTATAAATACTTTTCCGTTGGAATTATCGATACTAATATCGGATATATTATTTGAAGGAATGGGAGAATTATCTTTTGTAAAATGATAAATGGTTTCTTGTCCATCTGAAGAAAAGTAATAAACACCAGACCCGATTGTACCGATCCATTTATTATTAGAGCCGTCAACTTCTATACTCGTAATATATTCTTGGTCTAATAATTCTTTAGCAATACCGTCGTCTAAAATGATAATTTCACTTACCTGAACATTAGGATCTGTAAAGAAAGAAGATGTATTATAGAGCACTCGCAAACCTCTTCTAGTACCAATCCATAATTGATTACTTTTATCTAAAGCTAAGGCAGATACTTTGTTATCAGGCATATTTTCAGATTCATCTCTAATGCCCTTAATCTTTGGGTTTCCTGAATTATAATCGTAACCAATTAAACCATATTTAGTACCTCCCAACCAGAATACTCCAGCATTATCTATTACAACGTCCGAATAACCAGCCTCTGCACTGGCAGCATTTCCATATAAATCTTCAAAACTATATGATTTCCATTGATTGGAATTTGGGTCGTAAGATTTTAATGGATTTAACACTAAGCCACTTAAGGTCCATAAAAGCCCATCGTTATCGAAAGTAGAAGCGTTTACAAAAACACTTTCTGTGGAGCCATCTACAGGTTCTAACCCGCTATTATTAGCATCAAATAACATTGTACTAAAATCATTATCTACCTCTAATACGCCATCGATCTGAGAACTTATATATACCTGACTAATTTTATTAGGATTAATACTTATTGTATTTAAACTTCGTGCACCTAAAATACTATCTGTTGGAATATTAGACCACGTATTATTTTTAAAATGACTAATTCCTCTAGTTTTTAATGAAGGATTATACGGATTAAACGTGGCTGAATAATCCCCATAGGTAACCCACGTATTGTTATATGCCGCTTTTATAGAAAAAGGAATATTCATTAATGGTCCGTTAGGACGAATTTCTTTAAACACATTAGGATTTGCAATCGGAGTTTCTAAAATTCCCAAACTGCTCGAACCAATATAAAAACTATTTATTGTAGTAATAGCCGCAGTAAAATTGGTTTGTAGATTAGTATCTTTATTTACCTCTGCTATTAAATTGAAATTTTCATCGTATAAATACACCAGGTTTTGGGTAGTTATAACAAGTTCGTTATTGGCGGACTTCACATCTAACGGGTAACTTGAAAATTGTTTTAAATTACTAAGTGTAGTGTTTTCTACTCTAAAAAGGACTCTGTTAGTATTTACAGCATAAACATTACTCGAAACAGCCTCTACGGCAGCAAAACTACCATTCGCAATTTTAGTCCATTGCTTATAATCGATTAAATTACTGTTGCTAAGTTCTGCTCGTTTTAGTCCGGCTTGATCAAGTCCTGCAGCGAAAATATACCCATCGGAAATCGTGGTTTGGGAAATAATACTTTGTGCTCCAAAATCACCTATAAAAAACGTGTCTCCAAATTCTAATCGATTTAGGTTATAAACCGAAATCCCATAATTGGTTGAAATATAGAGTTGCCCCATATATTCATTAAAATGATTAATTCTTTTACTTGTTGGAGGTATGGCTGGCTTATCAACTATATCTACAACGTGTAACACCCTCGAATCTTCTTCTAATAGAATATCTATTAAACCATTTTCATACCCAATAACTAAAGCTTTAAATTCTGCACTATAATGTAGTGTCGAAATCAATTCTCCAGTCAGTCCCTCTATAGTAGAGAGTATATTTATTTCCTGAGTTACAATATCATATGTAAATACCGCATTTTCCGATGCCACATAGATTTTATTCTCGCTCGCCGTTACATCTTTTATGGTATGATATGAAAAATGCCCTTCCCAACTATCTGAAAAATCTTGCGCCCATGTAATTAAAGGGCAAACGAATAAAATAAGGAGAAGAATTCTTTTAAACATATATGATTTTTAATATTTCAAATATATTTATAAGTAACGAGTTTTTATGGTAAAATAATATATTAAAGAAAAAAAGCTTCCCGTTAGGGGAAGCTTTAAAAATTTTTAACCTTCAAAATCCATATCGTCTCCATCTCCTTCTCGCTCTCCGCGTTCCTGACGACTCTTTTGCTGATTGAAACGGTATGTAAATGCTACATTAAACGAGCGTTCTCTTCGTTGATATTCGCTATCGCTAATGTATGTTTCTGTTGTAGAAAGTGTACTTCTTTTCATAGAGTTAAACACATCGTTAACATTTAATGTTATAGATGCATTTTTGTTAAACACCTCTTTACTAAATGCTAAACCACAATAAAACATGCCGTCTGTTTCATTCTGTGCATCTTCACTTGGACCTCTATACATAAGTCGCGTTTGCCATTCTATATCGGCTGGCAAAGTAACTTTGTTATTCAATCTAACAAACCAACTTAGGTTATCTGCATCAAAATTAATTCCGTTATAATCGCCTCGAGTTATAGAGTTAAAGAAATTAAAATTTGCATTCACGTTCCATTTCTTACTCGCTCTATATGTAGTTGTAAACTCGAAACCATAGCGATCGTTTGTTGCTAAGTTAATTGGCGAACGCTTAATTACAGGTATTTCTGTTCCACCTACAAGTACTGTTTCCCCAGTGGCTTCAGATATAAATGTAAATACATCTGTTGAATGTTGGAAGTACACAGAACTATTTAAAGTCAATTTTCCTAATTGATTTAAATATCCTAAATCTACAGAAGAAGAATAACTTGGATCTAAATCAGGGTTACCTTGAAATAAATTTGTAGCACTACTTCTAGACGGGAATGGATTTATATATCTTGATCTTGGTCTTCTAATCCTTCTGTTGTAACCAAACATGATGCTCTGGTCTTCAGAAATCTCGTAACCTAAATTTACCGTTGGAAACAAGCCTAAGTAATCTTTCTTTTCGTAATCATTACTAGTAACTTGATCTATAGTTATTCCTGTAGATTCCATACGTAGCCCTAATAAGTAAGAAAATTTATCTTTTATTTTATTACCATATTGACTATATACCGCATTTATACGCTCTTTGTAAATTAAATTATTGCTCACGTCTGTATCGACTACAAAGTCAGAACCATCATTAAAAGCTAAGGTATAATCTGTATCTAAAGTATTGAAATTCCCACGGTATCCGAACTCAAACTGACCATCTTCTCCAATAGGTAATACATAATCTGCTTGTAACAAAACCTCTTCTTGATTTTCTAAAGTTCTTACTTTTTCTGTATCAAATCCATTTTCAGTAATAAGAGAATTTTCGTCTTCTGTAGTATCTTCATACTGGAAATCGAATGTTAATTTATGTCCTGGAGCATCAAACTGCTTATCAAAATTCAATGAATACTGGATCGTTTTATCATCTTCACTCTCTGGATCGAAACGCAAAGTTTCATTTATTGTATTTCCTAAATTATCTACTTCGAAAATATTATTTGTAGTATTCGAACTGTTGTCATTGTTTTTATAAAATACAGAACCTGTTAAAGACGTATTATCGGTGATGTACCATTCTACTCCCAGATTAGTATTTAATCCTTTTGTAACTCTGTCGAAATCTCTGTATTCATTTAAATAAGTATCTGGAAGGTCGTTTATAATATTACCTTCATCATCAAACTCATAATTAAAATAGTCTGTTTCGGTAGAAGAATTTCCAGGAGATTCTCTATACGAGTAGCCTGTAGTATTAAAGAAGTTAAAATCGCCTGTTCTGTAGTTAACATTTCCAGAAATCCCCGCCATATCTGGGTATCCAGCATTCGCCGTAATAGAACCGTTAAATCCTTGTAGTTTACTTCGTTTTAGAATGATATTTAAAATACCACCTGTTCCTTCTGCGTCATATCTAGCAGATGGAGACGTAATTACCTCAACACGTTCTATCGCATCTGAAGGCAATTGGTTTAGCGCGTCTGTAGAATTTAAACCAACTAAACCTGATGGTTTTCCATTAATAAGAATTGTAACGTTATCGTTCCCTCTTAATGCAACATTTCCTTCTACATCTACAGAAACTGAAGGCACATTATCTAAAACATCGCTTACTGTACCACCACTAACCGTTAAATCTTGGCCTACATTATAAATCTTTTTATCCAAACGGATATCTACTGTCGTTTTTTCGGCAATAATTTCAACCTCAGCTAAAGACTCCGTATCTAAAGCCAAAACTATAGTTCCTAAATCGGTGTTTTGTGATAAATTTTTATTTTGAATGGTTTGCTTTTTGAATGAAATATATTCGAAAGACACATTATAAACACCCATCGGAACAGGAATACTAAATTTTCCATTCATATCTGTAATCCCTCCGGTTACTACGCTATTGTCTTTACTGTTTCTAAAGGCAACTGTAGCATATTCTAAAGGTTGCTTAGTTTCTTGATCAATGACAACACCCGTTATTTTAACGTCTTTGCCTGATTGTGCTTGAGTATTAAAGCAAATTACCAAAATAAGTAGACTGAAAACTACTTGTTTTATCAAATTCATAAATTTATCTTTTAATTAAGTAAGACCACAAAGAACGAATTTGGTTTAGTCAATTTTAGTTAAAAGGTTGTTAAAACAAAAAAAGCCTATAATTGAAGAGTTAATTATAGGCTTTTAAATTTATAAAATTTTAGTAATGTCTTGAGGAGGCCTACCAATTACGGCTTGGTCTCCATTTACAACTATTGGGCGTTCTATAAGTTTAGGATGCTTTATCATGACTTCGATAATTGCCTCGTCTATAAGGTTTTCATCTCTAAAATTCTCTTTCCAAATCGCTTCATTTTTACGAACCAAATCGATTGGCATAATGTCTAATAAATCGATTATATGTGTAAGTTCGGCTTTAGTAGGAACGTCTTCCAAATATTTTACAATTGTAAAAGGTTTTCCTGAAGCTTCCAAAATATCTAGAGCCTCGCGAGATTTACTGCATCTGTTATTGTGATAAATTGTAATCATAATTAATTGTGATTATAAGTTATTAGTATCTTCTGTTTTTTGTCCCATCATCATTAAATAGGCTTTTAAAAAGGCATCTATATTACCGTCCATTACTGCATCTACATTACCGGTTTCGTGAGCTGTTCTAACATCTTTAACCAATTTGTAAGGATGCATAACATAGTTTCGAATCTGACTTCCCCACTCTATTTTCATCTTCCCAGCCTCAATATCTTCTCGTTGCGCCAATTGTTTTTGTAATTCAATTTCGTACAACTGAGATTTCAACATTTGCATTGCTCGAGATCTGTTATCGTGTTGCGAACGCGTTTCTGAACATTGTATTTGAATACCTGTGGGCTTATGTAAAAGTTGCACTTTAGTTTCAACTTTATTCACATTTTGTCCTCCGGCACCGCTAGACCGGGCCGTGGTAATTTCAATATCTGCTGGATTAATATCAATTTCAATGGTATCATCTACTAATGGATACACATAAACCGAAGCAAAACTAGTATGACGCTTGGCATTACTATCGAATGGAGAAATACGCACCAAACGATGCACGCCATTTTCTCCTTTTAACCAACCGAAAGCAAAATCGCCTTCAAGCTCTAGGGTCACCGTTTTTATTCCGGCCACATCGCCAGCTTGATAGTTTAACTCTTTGACTTTAAATCCGCTTTTTTCCGCATACATTAAATACATGCGCATAAGCATATTTGCCCAATCGCAACTCTCTGTACCTCCTGCTCCTGCTGTAATTTGAAGCACCGCACTTAAGCTATCGCCTTCTTCAGACAACATGTTTTTAAACTCGATATCTTCCAAAAGTGTTTGAGCCTTATTGTAATGAGCTGTAACCTCTTCTAGACTTGTATCTCCTTCTTTGTAGAATTCGTACATAA
Organism: Formosa sp. F44; assembly: GCF_056238645.1. The sequence continues at coordinate 364,484 of NZ_JBWDLJ010000002.1, read as the reverse complement.
CTTCCAAATCGCCAACTAAGGCCGTGGCAGTATTAAAATCTTCTACCCATTTCTTTTTAACACGAAGCGATTTCATAATCACTTCTGCAGCTTTAGAATCGTTCCAAAAATTAGGATCGAAGGTTTGCTCTTCTTCGTTTTGTATCTCTATGAGTTTGACATCTATGTCAAAGATATTGCCTTAACGAGGTAAGGCGGTGTGACAGATCTTTTATTTGATCTAAGGTTATCATATTCTTTTTATTTTACTCAAAAGTACTACACTTTTTTTCAAAAAATAAATCTTAAGGTATATTATTGTTCATAGGTAACCTCTACGGTATGTTTAATTTTTTTACCTCCTAGAGAAAACAAAAATTGTTTAGAAGGTTCGCAATCATTATAATCTTGTCCGTGTGCAATTTTTACATGATTATGATTTACCAATACATTATTTATAGGATCGAAACCTACCCAACCTAATTTTGGAACATAGACTTCTGCCCATGCATGAATTTGAGAATCGTTAAAAAAATCGTTGTCTTGACGGAGATACCCCGAAACATAACTTGCAGGCACATTATTTTGTCTGATAATAGCTAAAAACAAGTGCACAAAATCTTGACTACCCGCCTGCTTCTTATCAAGAACATCTTTTAAATTTGTGTCTTGTTCTGCGATTTCTTTATTAAAACTTAGATGGTTATATATCCAAGAATTTAATTGTATCACATTTTCCAAAATGTGTTTAGAAGTGTCAAACTCAAAAATATTTAAATGTTCTTTTGGTAAACGTGTAAGCGTTGTATTAATTAAAGAAGCTTCAAAATCTACTTTAAAATCTAATGTACTTATTGTTTTATAATCGTCCTCGACCTTAGAAGATGGATCGACTTTAACCGCTTTAACTTTAGCTTTTTTCATTTTAAAAATAGCTTCAAAACGCATGGTTTCGAAAGGCTTTTTATAATGAATTTTTACAGTTTCAAAATCATATCCGTTTATAGATTTTTCTATCGGACAGTCTAACGAAGCACTAAATTTACTAGAAACCAAATCTTGGGTTTCATTATTTTGGGGGATAATTAAGAACTGCCAAAAAGCTTCGAAAACTGGGTTTTCGTAAATATTTTCGGCAGTGTATTTTATTGTATAATTGAACATCTTCTTAAAATTTGCAAGCGTTCAAATTAAAACTATTTATAAATATAATTATACCTTTTCTTGATAAAAATACTCTTCTTCTATTTTCTCACTTATTTTAATTAGATTCCCGAAGGTATCTGCAAGAAAACCTTTGACATCTTCCGGTATTTCTTCGACCGTTTTATACTTATATTCACACCTCATTTTTCCTATTAAAAACGTCGCCGTATTTTTTTCTCGTGCTTTTAATGGGTCTAACATGGTTATATATGTCTGTATTTCGTCTAAACAACTTAATATTGTTCTTGGAGAGCTCGGATTTAATATTAAAAACTCTAAGGCAGAATTTTGTGTAGGCGCTTTTTTATAGACCCTACGATTAACATCTAATACATTAAGACACTTTAAAAGTGTAGTCCACTCAAAACTCTTTTTTAATAGTTTCGGATTTTTAATTGTAGCCTCTACCGCATCGTCATATTTTATTTGCAAAATGCGGGCGACTTGCGTAGCTCTTTCAATATTCATACCCAATTTTATAAGAGCATACACCTCGTCATGCAACATGGTACCACGCATCTTACCTTTCATAATGGTAGATTGATGCATAATATGGCTAGTAAAATCGTGTAAACCGCGCGTTACAAAATGCTCTTTAGAATATCCTACAACAGAATGGTAATAGGTATTCATTGCTTCGTAACAGTCACTCGAAATTAAATCTCTGGAACTGTTTGCATTTTCTCTAGCGTAAGTTATACATTGTAATATAGAATAATGTTTTTCTGGATTAAGTGCTGTATTAAAAAGCACATCCTCTTCTTTTAAAGTTTCATCATCGTACTCTTCTTCTCCAACCATTTCGTACATGGATCGAAGCACAAATTGACGATCTCTAGATAATTTATTAGGCGCATCTAAAGACGAAAAATAATTCACATTTGTAAAACGTGCCGTGTGTTCTGCACGCTCCATATAACGCCCCATCCAAAATAAGTTATTGGCTATTCTTGCTAACATATATTATTTATTTTTTTAAAACCCAAGTATCTTTTGATCCTCCTCCTTGAGATGAATTCACTATTAAATTTCCTTTTTTAAGCGCCACACGTGTTAATCCACCTTTTAGAACAAACTCTTTATCCTGACCAAGTAACGTAAACGTACGTAAATCTACATGTCGCTGTTCAAAAGACTGACAGTCGTCTATATATGTGGCGTGCACAGATAGTGACAATATGGGTTGTGCAATATATTTTCTCGGGTTTTCCAGAATCACTTTTTTAACCGCTTCTATTTCTGCTTTGGTTAATCTGTTTCCAATAGAAATTCCATAACCACCTGCTTCATCGACAGGTTTTATGACCAAGTTATGTATGTTTTCTAAAACATATTTTAACTCTTTTGGTCTACTACAATGGTAGGTATGCACATTGTTTAAGATCGGTTCTTCCCCAAGATAAAATTTAATAATCTGAGGCATATACGTATAAATGGCTTTATCGTCTGCAACGCCCGTTCCTGGCGCATTAACCAAACTTACATTACCTTTTTTATAAGCGGCAAATAATCCCGGTACACCAATAGCAGAATCCTTTTTAAACGCTAACGGATCTAAATACGTGTCGTCTATACGTCTGTAAATAACATCTACTTTTTTAAGACCGTAAATGGTTTTCATATATACAAAGTCATTTTCTACAACTAGATCACGACCTTCTACTAATTCTATTCCAATTGTTTTCGCTAAAAAAGAATGCTCGTAATATGCAGAATTGTATACCCCTGGCGTTAAGATAACGCAGGTAGGAACATCGACTCCTTTAGGCTTGACCGACTCCATAATTTCTAATAAATTTTCTGAATAGTCGGCGACAGGCTGAATTTCGTAATGATTAAAAGCTCCAAATAAAGAGCGTTTTAAGGCGTTTCGGTTATACATAACATAACTTACTCCGGAAGGACACCTAATATTATCCTCTAAAACGTAATATTTACCATCGGAATGTTTTATAAGATCGGTTCCCGAAATATGATTATAAATACCTCCTGCTGGATCCAAACCACCCATTTGTCTTAAATAATTAGCAGAAGAACTTATTAATTCCATAGGAACAATACCTGCCTTTATAATTCTTTGATCGTGGTAAACATCGGCAATAAATGCATTTAAAGCTTTGCAACGTTGTAAAGCACCACGCTCTATAATTTCCCATTCTTTAGCATCTATTATTCGCGGAAATAAATCGAAAGGGAAAATTTTTTCTTGAGGTTTCGCGTCATTATAGACCTGAAAAGTAATCCCCTGATTAAAGGAAGAGGTTTTTGACTTATTGTTTAGATTGATAAAATCTTCTATAGGATAACCGTTATATAAATCGAATAATTTCTGATAAACTTTTCTAACATTTTGTTTCTCATCAAAAATCTCATCGAACAACTTGTCATTACTATCGTATGAGGAAAAAAGGTGCTTAAAATTGGTTGGTTCCATGCAATTTACGTTTTTCCTAAATTAACAATTATTTTCTGTGTTTTTGGTATAAAAAAAATATTAATTTTTATTTTTTTATCCATAATTCGCACTAAAAACACAGCGTTAATATTAAATTCACAATTACTTAACACTTAAATATATTCTAAAATTAGCGAAGTTATTTCGTTATAATCTACTAACTTTCTGTCCGAAAATTCATAAAAAAACACATTCATATGCGTATTGATTTAAGAAGCGATACTGTTACCAAACCCTCCCCAGAAATGCTTGAAGCCATGATGGTTGCTAAGGTTGGAGACGATGTCTATAAAGAAGATGAAACCATAAACCTATTAGAAGAACGCATTGCAAAGATGTTTGGTAAACCTCACGCCATGTTCTTTCCTAGTGGCACGATGGCAAACCAAACAGCCATTAAATTACACACTAATCCGGGCGATCAGGTTATTTGCGACAAATATTCTCATATATACAATTACGAAGGTGGAGGCGCATCTTTTAATAGCGGCGTGTCTTGCAAATTAATAGATGGCAGTCGCGGTATGTTTAATGCCCAAGATGTTATTGATGCTATTAACCCTCCAGAATTTTACCACAGTCCACTATCTAAATTAGTAGAGGTTGAAAACACAACAAATAAAGGTGGTGGTGCGTGTTGGGATTTTAAGGAATTAGAGAATATAAAATCGATTTGTAACACACATAATTTAGGCTACCATTTAGATGGCGCTAGACTATGGAATGCTTTGGTCGCTAAAAACGAAACTACAGAACAATATGGTAAAATATTCGATACTATTTCTGTATGCCTAAGCAAAGGACTTGGATGCCCCATAGGTTCGGTTTTAACAGGGGACGAGAAATTTATGAAACATGCGCTTCGCATACGAAAGATGCTAGGAGGCGGTATGCGCCAAGGTGGTTTTTTAGCTGGCGCAGGACTTTATGCTCTGGACCACAATATATCTCGTTTATCTGAAGACCATAAAAGAGCGAAGGAACTCGGAGCACACTTAAAAATGTTAAGCATTGTAAAACACGTTGAGCCTATAGAAACCAATATTGTGATTTTTGAATTGAACGACGTTAAATACAGTGATGCGTTTATCTCCAAACTAAAGAGACTTAATATTTTAATTAGCGATATGGGACAAGGAAAACTACGCTTAGTTACGCACTTAGATTACACTAGTGAAATGCACTCCAAAGTCTTGGATACGTTTACAACTTTAAAATTTTAGAACCGGATAAAAAAAGAGCCTTAAGACATAACATCTGAAGGCTCTTTAAATATATTTTAAAAGATATAATTACACGACTCCTTGTGCCAACATTGCATCTGCAACCTTAACAAAACCAGCAATATTTGCTCCTTTTACATAATCAATATAACCATCTTCCCGAGTTCCATATTCTACACAAGAGGCATGAATATCGTTCATAATCTGATGTAATTTTTCATCGACTTTTTCTCGAGTCCAGTTTAAACGCAATGAATTCTGACTCATTTCTAAACCTGAAGTCGCCACTCCTCCTGCATTAGAAGCTTTCCCTGGAGAGAATAACACTTTAGCATCCTGAATAATCTCAATAGCTTCTGGCGTTGTAGGCATATTAGCACCTTCGGCGATAGCAATAACATTATTCGCTATTAATTGTTTCGCATCGTTAGCATCTAACTCATTTTGAGTTGCACAAGGCATTGCTAAATCACATTTTACAGACCAAGGTCTTTCTCCTGCGATAAATTTCGCATTAGGATATTCGTTTACATATTCGTTTATACGTCCACGTTTTACATTCTTAAGCTCCATAACAAACGCCAATTTCTCATCGTCTATTCCATCGGCATCATAAATATATCCTGAAGAATCTGAAAGCGTCACAACTTTAGCTCCAAATTCTGTAGCTTTTTGACAAGCATACTGAGCCACGTTTCCTGAACCAGAAATCACAACCGTTTTACCTGAAAACGATTCGTTACGGGTATCTAACATATTTTTCGCAAAATAAACCGCGCCATAACCTGTCGCTTCTGGACGAATTAATGAACCACCATATTCTATTCCTTTACCAGTTAAAACTCCAGTAAATTCGTTTCGTAATCTTTTATACTGACCAAATAAATATCCAATTTCTCGTCCACCTACACCAATATCTCCCGCAGGAATATCTGTATTCGGACCAATATGACGACTTAACTCAGACATGAAAGACTGGCAAAAAGCCATGACTTCATTATCACTTTTACCTTTAGGATTAAAGTCGCTTCCTCCTTTTCCTCCACCCATTGGTAAAGTGGTCAAAGCATTTTTAAAAGTTTGTTCGAATCCTAAAAATTTTAAAATACTTAAATTCACTGAAGGATGAAAACGCAACCCTCCTTTGTAAGGTCCTATAGCCGAATTAAATTCAACTCTAAATCCTCTATTTACCTGAATTTCGCCTTTATCATCAATCCACGGGACTCTAAAAATTATAGTACGTTCTGGCTCAACAATACGCTCCAATAATTTTTTGCCTTTATATTTTGGGTTGTTTTCAATAAACGGAATTACAGTTTCTGCAACTTCGTGCACTGCTTGAAGAAACTCAGGTTCGTGGCTATTTGTCTGTTCAACGAACTCTAAAAAAGCATTTATTTGGTTTTTCATTTTATAAAAATTACGATACTATTCAATAAGCATTAGTTTCTGAACTACAAATATACATTATCTCCAAAAAACACTTTCCTTATTTTAAGATTTCACAATAATTTTGATGTTAAATAAATCTAAACAACGAAATACATAGTTTTATTTGATTAATACTAATCATTTTATATATTTGCTTTGCTATTAATACCTACATAACAGCATCTATTTTTAAATAAAATGCTAAAAAACCTAAAACGTTTATTATTCGTAATTTATTTTTGCTCTTTCTACTCTGGGTTTTCACAAACAGGATTTGAAGTGGGCATACTCGCAGGACCTGTACAATTACGTTCTGATTTTGGGTTAAGAGGAGATGGTCCTACCAACTCAGGTAATATAGGATACGGCGTAGGCCTTATGCTCGATATTAACCCAATGGACTGGGGAGGCGGAGAACGACTTGTAGAAAACTATATCGTAGACCACTTTAAACTTCGCTTTGACGTTTCTTACAACAAAACGCAATTAAGACATTACGGCCAATATGTTGACTCTGATAGCAATAGTGAAAACACTGTTAAATTAAGAAATCAGCGTGGGGAATCAAAAAACATTAATACAGGAGCTTTCCTAGAGTATTACCCCTTAAGTAATAAAAAGTTTTATTATCACCTTATGGATTTTAGTCCATATGCCATCTTTGGTTTTCAATATATTTATGCACAACCAGGAGCAAACACAACTAATCCAAGAGATCTTTATAGTGAATGGTTACCAGGTTCTGTAAACACAGGAACTTTTAACGCGCTATCTATAGACACTGGAGTTGGATTACGATATAAGGTAAGTGATTATTCCGATTTCTTAATAGAAGCCAAAGTTCAATTTTACACGAGTGACTGGGTAGACGGATTAAACCACCAGTTAAGCTATAACAAAAATAACGACGCCTTAATTTGGATTAACATAGGTTATGTATACTACATTAACTAAGCCCACACTTTAGCTGTATCCAATTTAATTAACACACTTTTAATAGATAAAACCTAACTTTTACTTTAGTTATCTAACTGCAATATGTACCTTTATTATTGAATTATAAAGTAATTATATGCACCTTAAATCTCACGCTTTTCTTATTGTTTTTAGCCTTTTTATTTTGGCTTCATGTACCGAAAAACAAGCCATTTCATTTACAGAAGAATCTGTTACTATCCCAAATAATACCATTGTCGATATTAATATTCCAAAAGCGGAAGGAGACACCAAAGTTGCCATTCTTATTAATAAAACATTAAAGCAATATGTAGCTTCGGAGCTTGCATTTAATCCAGATATTGAAACACCTAACACCATTGAAACAAGTATACAAAACTTTAATAGTGAATATACTAGGTTTAAAAATCAATTTCCAGAAAGCGCGCAGGAATGGGAAGCTCAAATAGACGGTGAAGTCATGTTTAAATCTCCTGAGATTATTAGCATTTCACTAACATCGTACACAAATACAGGAGGCGCTCATGGTTCTTTAGTTATTAGCTTCTTAAATTTTGATGGACAAACAGGTGAACGTATTAAGAATGAAGAATTAATCGACAATACAGAACACTTTATGCAATTAGCAAATCCTTATTTTGATGAAGCTATTTCCGAAAAAAAAGATATGTATCTGGATACCGAAAAATTTGTATTACCTCAAAACATAGGATACAGTGCAGACGGACTAATTTTGTTATATAACACCTATGAAATTGCCCCATACACCGCAGGAATAACAGAGTTTGTTATCCCTTTTAACAAGGCAAATTCTTATTTAAAGTTTCACGGATTTTAATAACGACTTGACAATTCCTAAATGAAGGCCTTCATGAAATAAGACAAATGTTAAGGCTTCATCTATATCGTGTATTGTGGTTCCCGTAGTTTCTGGTGTATATTCCGGAAAGTTTACAAAGGCATTATTATCGTAATTTATTTTTGTTTGCTTAGCCGTTTCTGTTAACAATTCTTTGATTAGGTTAACATCTTCTTGAGTGACATCGGCTTCTGGTTTAGACCCTTTCTTGTAAGCATTCACAAAACCGTCTGACACTAACATAGGTACTCCCGATAACTTATAAATTAAAACCTGTTCGGTAGCAATAATATGAGCGATATTCCAAATGATATTGTTATTGTAACCCGATGGGATTTTATTTAATTCGTCTAGACTTAATTGGTCTAAAAATATTTTAAAAAATCCTCTAGTTTTTTCAAACACTTCAAAAGTAAAATTCATTCTGTCTATTTTTGACGAAATATAAGTTAAACTCATTTAAATGCCTTTATTTTGCACTAAAATTGTTTTATTATGAACAAAATATACTACCTAAAAACGTGTAGTACCTGTATGCGTATTATTAAAGAATTAGACTTGCCTCAAGACGTGATATTTCAAGATATTAAGGAGACCCCTATTACCGTTAAGCAACTTGAAGAATTACATAATTTATCGGGTAGTTATGAAGCACTTTTTAGTAAACGCGCCAAATTATACAAGGAAATGGATTTAAAAAACCAAGCGTTAGAAGAAGCCGATTTTAAAAATTATATCTTAGAACATTACACCTTTTTAAGTCGTCCGGTATTAGTCTACAACAACCAGATTTTTATTGGAAATAGTAAAAAGAATGTTGCAGCCGCTAAAGAAGCCATACATGAATAAACGCACACTAGCTTTAATTTTACTTTTTCTAGTTCAGGTCTTCTACGGATTAAATTATGGTTTTGCCAACGATGTTATAGATGGTGGCTACATTAAACCTTCCGGATTTATTTTACTACGGCTATTAGGAGCAACAACGCTATTCTGGATTATAGGCCTTTTTATTCCTAAGGAAAAAATTGACAAAAAAGATTACTTAACGTTTGTAGCTGCTGCATTTTTTGGAATGTTCCTGAACATGCTTTCATTTTTTAAAGGCTTAGAATTTACAACACCTATCCATGCCTCTGTAATATCTACAATTACCCCAATAGTCGTACTTGTTTTATCTTCAATATTCTTAAAAGAGAAAATTACTGGCCTTAAAATATTAGGTATAATTTTAGGCTTTACGGGAGCTATTATATTAAGTGTGTATGGAAAAGCCATACATTCTGGCGATAATATCTTACTGGGGAATTCGTTAATAATTCTTAATGCAACAGCCTTTAGTATTTACCTTATCATCGCTAAAAAACTAACAGCCAAATACCATCCGTTAACTATTATAAAATGGCTATTCCTTTTAGGTTTAATCATGACCACACCTGTTGGTATTCAAGAATTCCGAGACGTGCAATGGCACACGTTTTCTGCATACCACATATTCTCAGCGTTTTTTGTTGTTGTTTTTGCAACGTTTGGTACCTACTTGTTAAATGTAATTGCTTTAAAACACGTAAAAGCATCTACTGCTAGTATTTTTGTTTACCTGCAACCTATAGTTGCCGCAATTTTTGCCTTAATTATTGGAAGCGACATTATAAATAGCGTTAAAATTATAGCGGCCATTTTAATTTTTGTTGGCGTCTATTTAGTTACAAAACCTACTAAGTAAGCTTGTCTTTTAAAGGTTTTGGCACTTTATTAAACGCTCGGGTATCTGCTTTTGTTAGCACTTTAAAATCTTCTGTTTTTGGGAACGCATCAGCTAGTTTCATTAATTGTTCTGGAAGACCTGTTAATTTGCGTTGTTCTAAATCTATCCAACCACCTAACATTTCGCAATGCGCTATATTTTCGCCCTTCTGGTTGTAAAAATTATGCTCGAATTTAAAGAATTTCCCATCCTCACTTATACCTGAAACTTCGAGTCCTACAGTAATTGGCTGTCCTAAAAAAGCTTCTTTAAAATAATACATATGCTCGTAAAACACAACCGGACCAATATTATGCTGTGCCATATCTTTAGCAGAAAATCCGCTTTTTAGCAAAAAAGCCATTCGGGTATGGCTCATAAAATTAGTGTAAGCCGAGTTGGCTAAGTGCCGGTTAGCATCAATATCACTCCATCGTATTTCAAATTGTTTGGTATACATATCTTTATTTTTTCATTGCAATAAAAATAAAAAAGAATACTCCACCTACATACTTATTTTAGAATTTTCTAAACGCTTAAGTTTAATTACCTTTGCACAACTTTTAATTATAGTTTATGATATATTCAATGACGGGTTACGGTAAATCTGTAATACAACTACCTACCAAAAAAATTTCTATAGAAATAAAATCACTGAACAGTAAAAACCTAGATTTGAATACGCGAATGCCGTCTTTTTATAGAGAAAAGGAATTGAATTTACGTAAGCTTATTGCCGATAAACTTGAACGCGGAAAAATAGATTTTTCAATTTTTGTAGAAGTTACTGGAGAAGAAACCTCGACTCAAATTAACAAGCCTATTGTAAAAGAATATCTTAGACAGTTAAAAGAAATTGTAGACGGAGACACTACCGAATTACTAAAAATGGCAGTGCGTTTTCCAGACGCATTAAGTACAGAACGCGAAGATATAGACGAAAATGAATGGGCAACCATTTTAACTGAAATCCATACTGCTTTAGATCATATTAGCGAATATCGTTTAGATGAAGGTAAGGTATTAGAAGCCGATTTTATAAATAGAATCGCTACAATTGAAGGATTATTAGAAGAAGTAATCGCTATTGACCCAGAACGTATAGAAGCTGTTAGAGAGCGTTTACGCAAAGGAGTAGAAGATTTAAAAGAAAAAGTAGACGAAAATAGATTCGAGCAAGAATTGGTATATTACATCGAGAAATACGATATTACTGAAGAAAAAGTACGCTTAAAAAATCATTTAGATTACTTTAAATCGTCTTTAAGCTCTAAAGATTCTAACGGAAAAAAATTAGGATTTATTGGCCAAGAATTGGGTCGTGAGATAAACACTATTGGTTCTAAAAGTAATTATGCACCTATGCAAAAATTAGTGGTGCAAATGAAAGACGAATTAGAAAAAATTAAAGAACAACTTTTAAACGTATTATAACATGTCTAAAGGGAAACTTATTGTTTTTTCCGCCCCTTCAGGATCAGGAAAAACGACTATTGTAAGACATCTTCTAGGCCTTGAAGATTTGAATTTAGAATTTTCAATTTCTGCAACATCACGAGAAAAACGAGGCACCGAAGAACACGCTAAAGATTATTATTTCTTATCGTTAGAAGATTTTAAATCTAATATTAAAAACGATAATTTCCTAGAATGGGAAGAAGTGTATCGTGATAATTTCTATGGAACTTTAAAAAGCGAGGTAGAACGTATTTGGGCACAAGGTAAACATGTTATTTTCGATATTGATGTATCAGGTGGTTTGCGTATAAAACGTAAATTCCCAGAAGAAACACTTTCTATTTTTGTTAAACCACCTAGTATAGACGAGTTAAAAATCCGTTTAAAAAAGCGCAAGACAGAAACCGAAGACAAAATAAATATGCGAGTAGCTAAAGCATCGGCAGAATTAGCAACAGCTCCTCTTTTTGATGTAATTATTGAAAACGATACTTTAGAACATGCGCTTACTGAAGCAGAAAAAATTGTTTCAGATTTTATCCGTTAAGATTAAATATTTATGAAGATAGGTCTTTATTTTGGCACCTTTAACCCTATTCACGTCGGACACTTAATTATTGCCAATCATATGGCAGAGTATAGCGATTTAGACCGAATCTGGTTGGTTGTCACACCCCATAATCCGTTTAAGAAGAAAAATACGTTGTTAGATAATCATCACAGATTCGATATGGTTTATGAAGCCACCAAGGATTATGATAAATTAGAGGCAAGCGATATTGAGTTTAAATTACCTCAGCCTAGCTACACAATAAACACACTTACCCATCTGTTAGAAAAGCATCCAAATCATGAGTTTTCTCTTATCATGGGAGAAGACAATTTGAAAGGATTTCATAAGTGGAAAAATAATGACATCATTCTAGAACACCACGATATATACGTTTACCCCAGAATTTCGGAAGGTAAGACCGAAACTCAGCTTTTAAATCATCCTAAAATTCACCAGATAAAGGCTCCCATTATGGAGATATCTTCTACCTTTATTAGGCAAGCTGTTCGGGATGGTAAAAGCTGTAAACCACTACTTCCAGAGCACGTTTGGAAGTATATAGACGACATGAATTTTTACAAATAAAAAAAGGGTGATTCTAAATAGAGTCACCCTTTTTCCTTAAAAGTAATTAATCTCTTACATTAAAATAAAAACACGTCACTCGTATCTACCCAAGTGCAACGTCTAACTATTTCTGCACTATTTTTAAATAACTACATCAAAAGCAGTTATAATCGAATCATAAATACGCTTTTACATAAAAGATGTTGCTAGATTTAAGCAAATAAAATATATTGCATACAATTGTGTTTAAAAACACATTGAATTAAGATTTTAGAATAAATTAATTATAAGATGAATAAAAAAGTATTTGTTTCGGGGTGTTTTGACATGCTACATAGTGGCCATATTGCATTCTTTAAAGAAGCCTCTATGCATGGTGACTTATATGTTGGAATAGGTTCTGACGCGACTATTTCGGAATTGAAAGGGCGACAAACCATTAATTCGGAACAAGAACGACTTTATATGATTAATGCCATTAGATACGTAAAAAAGGCATTTGTAAATTCAGGTTCTGGAATTTTAGATTTTAAAGAAGATTTGGAAGCATTAAAACCTGATTTCTTTGTGGTTAATGAAGATGGTTTTTCTCCTAAAAAAGAAGAATTATGTAATGCACTAAATATCGAACTAAAAAACCTAAAACGAATTCCAGACGAAGGACTTCCTGAACGTTCTACAACAGCTATCCGCTCGGCAGGAAATTGCACCTTACCGTATCGCATCGATTTAGCAGGGACTTGGGTCGACCAACCTTATGTCTCTAAATTTCATCCAGGATGGGCTATTACCTTATCTTTAGAACCTGTTATAGAATATAACGAACGTTGCGGTATGTCTACATCTACTAGAAATGCGGCAAAACAAATTTGGCCATATTATTTACCTTTAGAAAAGCCTGAAAAATTAGCCGAAATACTTTTTAAATTTGAAAACACACCGGGATCAACAATGATTTCTGGTGCACAAGATGCCATTGGTATCTGCATGCCAGGACTTACAAGACACTTTTACGACAAAGCATATTGGCCTACAAAATTCGAATCTATAGATGATGAATCTACCCTAACTTGGCTAGAAGAGCACATATACATGGTTATGTTATGGCCAAGAGAACCTGGTTTAGATCTTTTAGGAGAAACGTATATTAACGAAGACAATGTAAAAGAACTCGCTCAAGCTTCTGAAAAGGTTTGGGATGCCATTAAAGCTAAAGATTTAGATGCTTTTGCCGAAGGGTTTTTAAATTCATTTCAGGCACAAGTAAAAATGTTCCCTGCAATGGTAAACGATAGAATTAACACAGAAATCGATAAGCATAAAGATCATGCTATGGCATGGAAATTAGCCGGAGCTGGTGGTGGAGGCTATTTAATTTTAGTTTCAAAAGAACCTATCGAAGATGCTATGCGCATTAATATTAGAAGAAAAGAAGTGCTTTAATATAATTAAACTTCTTAAATTATTAAAAATCTCTATCAAGTATACCTTAAATATTAGTACATACTTGATAGAGATAATTAACTTTAATCTTAGCAAATATACAACGCTAATAATTATGCCAAAATTGTATTAGCAATCACAATCTCATGTTAAGATTTTATATAAACTTCAGAACCCTAATATTACGCAGGAGGCTCTTTTTGAAATCTTAAATTTAACTGAGCATAATACCTACATAAATAGAGTAATCTTATTTAATTTATTTTAATTTTGTTTGATACGGCTATGAGGTTTTACTTAAACCGTTCGTACAGAACTAATAACTTCTACATTAAAAAAATTCATTTTAGTAGAGTTGTTTATATTAGGTAATTATGAAATTTGAACATCTTAAAAAGCAATTATCCTCAGTCGAACAAATTCCTACGCTATACTATTTAATTAAATGGTTAATTATATGCACCTGTATAGGTCTTGTTACAGGTGGTATTTCTGCTTTTTTCCTAAAGAGTTTAGAATGGGCAACAAATTACAGAGAATCCAACCTATGGATTATTGCCTTACTTCCCATTGGTGGATTTATAATCGGATTAACTTATCATCTTTTTGGAAATAGCGTAGTAAAAGGTAACAACTTGTTGCTAGAAGAATTTCATACACCTAAAAAAATAATCCCATTTAAAATGGCTCCTTTAGTATTATTTGGAACCATTGTCACACATTTATTTGGAGGCTCTGCAGGTCGTGAAGGTACTGCAGTACAAATTGGTGGTGCTGTAGCAGATCAATTCACCAAAATATTTAAACTCTCGGATCGGGATCGTAAAATTGTTTTAATCGCAGGTATAAGTGCGGGTTTTGCATCGGTATTTGGAACGCCTTTAGCTGGTGGAATTTTCGCTTTAGAAGTGCTTATTTTAGGCCGTATTCGATTAGACGCTATTGTTCCTAGCTTTTTAGCCGCAGTGTTAGCCAACTATTTTTGTGAGATTTGGAATGTTGCCCATACCCACTACCATATAGACGCGGTTGCCGAGATGAATCCTATTAACTTACTTTGGGCCATGCTGGCCGGAATTATTTTTGGATTGGTGGCTATGCTGTTTTCAAAATCGACTCACTTTTGGGCTAATTTATTTAAAAAACTCATTAAATATCCGCCCTTACGTCCTACCATTGGTGGTATTATTTTAGCTGTAATTATTTATAGTATAGGCACAACAAAATACATTGGTTTAGGTGTCCCAACCATTGTAGACTCCTTTAGTTCCCATATGAACTCTTACGATTTTTTAGCGAAACTATTATTTACATCTTTCACCCTTGGCGCCGGATTTAAAGGTGGAGAAGTCACGCCACTGTTCTATATTGGAGCCACTTTAGGTAATGTATTAATTTGGTTTATTCCTTTACCTATGGGCTTATTAGCAGGCATGGGTTTTGTTGCTGTTTTTGCAGGCGCAACCAATACACCAATAGCATGTACGGTTATGGGCATTGAGTTATTTGGTATCGAAGCTGGTGTATTTATAGCCATTGCTTGTAGCGTTTCTTATTTGTTTTCTGGACACACCGGAGTTTACACCTCTCAAATTATTGGAAGTCCTAAAAATAATAGTACGATTAAAGAAAAAGGATTCACGCTATCTGAAATAGACAAAAAAAGGCATCACCAATGAAAACGTTAACGACTATAAGAATTTATTTTGAATACGGTAAAAAACGCAAAGATGTTCCGTTTTGGAAAACACTTCATCAATCCGATTTTGCAACTCAAATATTAAAAAAAGCCAAAGCATCAAACTTAAAGCAAGTACTACATTTTAACGTATCTAAAGGCTACCTTGATAGTCAGAATATGAACTGGGGACTTAATGATATTCAACACGTTAATCACCCTCAAATAATTGAAATCACAGATTCCTTAGAAAACATTAATGCCTTCCTTGAATTAGAAAAAGTGCTTTTTGAAGACACCGCCATTTATTTTGTCCAGAACGAAATACTACTAAAGTCTTAAGCTATTCTAACTTTTTAAACTTTTAATCTGGTTTATTAATATTTCATTAACCACCAAAATCTAGTTTTTTGCGTACTTTTGAATTGAAAAAAGAGAATGCCTTTATGAGTAATGAATTAAAATATGCTGTATTTGGTGCTGGTAGTTGGGCTACTGCAATTGTGAAAATGCTATGTGAAAACCTTAATGAAGTAGGTTGGTATATGCGTAGTGCTTACACTAAAGAGCACTTATTAAAGGAACAGCATAATCCTAACTATCTAAGTTCGGTAGAGTTTAAAACAGACGAACTTATTTTAAGTAACGATATAAATGAAATTGCAAATTATGCCGACATTTTAATTTTTGCAATTCCCTCTGCTTTTATGCAAAGTGAATTAGAAAAAATAACGATAGATATCTCTCACAAAACTGTAGTTTCTGCCGTTAAAGGTATTATTCCAGAATCGGGATTATTGGTAGGCGAACATTTCCATAATGTTTATAACGTATCTTACAACAACATTGCTGTTATTGCCGGACCTTGCCATGCCGAGGAGGTTGCTCTAGAACGTTTGTCATATTTAACCATTTCTTGTGCCGACTCTAAAAAGGCGAAAGCCATTGCTAAAAACTTCTCAAGTAATTATATAAAAACTAAAATTAGCGACGATGTTATCGGAACCGAATATGCCGTTATGCTTAAGAATATTTATGCCATCGCAGCAGGAATTGCACATGGTTTAGGCTACGGAGACAACTTCCAAAGTGTACTTATGAGTAATGCGATTCGAGAGATGAAACGCTTTATTAAGAAGATGCACAAAATGAAACGTAACATAAATAATTCGGCGTATTTAGGCGATTTATTGGTTACAGGATACTCTACGTTTTCTAGAAATAGAATGTTCGGAAATATGATTGGAAAGGGCTATACCGTAAAATCTGCACAGATGGAAATGAGTATGGTTGCCGAAGGGTATTACGCTACTAAAAGCGCACAATTACTTAACGACAAAAACGACAGAAAGACTAAACTTCCAATAATTAATGCGGTTTACGAAATTTTATACGAAGGGAAAGATCCTAAAAAGACCTTTGAAAAACTGACAGATAAATTGGATTAATCTGTAATCCTATTTCACATAAACACCTTGAACATTCATAACTGGAACACGCTGACAAGCGTTTTCATTTATGGTGTTTTCTTTGAATACAAACGATTTATCAAACATTTTGTTGCCTTCAAAAAAGGAAACTTCGTACGTGTTTACTAAGGCCAAAATATCGTCTTGAAGATATTCAATTTTGGCATAACTTTTAGCAGGAAGCTTTTCAACTTTATGCCTCATTACTGCTGTTTTCTTATGCTTAGAAAGGCCTTTAGAGACGATTAAAACCATCTCTAAATCCACTTCCTTATCATTTACTATATACGCATTCCATTCGTCTACATTCAGGTCTTTATTAAACACTCTTACAGCGGCCACATAAACACCTTCAACCTTTGGAATTTCTATATCTTTTTTCATACAATTATATTGTAGACTTAAATTGCTCTAAGAAACGCACATCATTTTCACTTAACAAACGAATGTCGTTTATTTGATGTAATAACATCGCAATTCTATCTATTCCTACTCCAAAAGCAAAGCCAGAATACACTTTAGAATCTATTTTACAGTTTTCTAAAACATTAGGGTCTACCATACCACAACCACCAATTTCTAACCAACCAGTACCTTTGGTAATTTTATAATCAGATTCTGTTTCTAATCCCCAATACACATCAATTTCTGCACTTGGCTCTGTAAACGGGAAGTAAGACGGACGTAAACGGATTTTAGATTTCCCGAACATTTCTGTCGTGAAATACTGAAGCGTTTGCTTTAAATCTGCAAAGCTTACATCTTTATCTATATATAAACCTTCAACTTGATGAAAGAAACAGTGAGAACGTGCCGAAATGGCTTCGTTTCTATATACACGACCCGGAGAAATTGTACGAATTGGAGGCGCATTATCTTCCATATAACGTACTTGTACAGAACTTGTATGCGTTCTTAATAAGACATCTGGATCGGTTTGAATAAAAAACGTATCCTGCATATCTCTCGCCGGATGATATTCTGGTAGGTTTAATGCCGTAAAATTATGCCAATCGTCTTCAATTTCTGGACCTTCACTAACGTTAAATCCTATGGTTGAAAAAATATCAATAATTTGATTTTTTACAATTGAAATTGGGTGACGCGCACCAATAGAAATCGGTTCACCAGGTCTAGACAAATCGCCATAAACACCTTTCGCTTCCTCATCGCCTTCCAACTCCGCCTTCAAAGCATCTACGCGCTCTTGAGCCGTATTTTTAAGCTGATTAATAGCTTGACCAAATTCTTTCTTTTGGTCGTTAGCCACGTTTTTAAATTCAGCAAAATAATCGTTTAACAATCCTTTTTTACCTAAGTATTTAATACGGAATGCTTCAACTTCGTCTTTAGACTGTGCTTTAAACGCTTCTGCTTCAGCAATAAGTTCTTTTATTTTATCAATCATGATATTCCTTCAAAAATGAATGCAAATTTAATAATTCTTACTTTATATATTCGGTTTCAACGAAATAGTTTACTATCGCTTCTTTCATTAAAACACTTTGTTCTCCCGCTTTTAAAGCAGGTAGTTGTTCTTTAACAGTGTAATGTGGCCAACCATCTTCGTCTACATAATCAAATTCGTAGTATCCATAAGGCATTAAGAGTTTACAGATTGCGATATGCATCAAATCTAATTTCTGATCCTTTTTAAACGTACGGTCTAACTGTCCTAATTCCTGTAAACCAATTAAATAAATAATTGAATCAAGATCTAAAGTATCTCCGTCTGCAAACTGATTAGATAATTTAGTAACGACGTCTTTCCATCGTGTTTTTAATTCTTCGTCTCTAGACATATAATTTTTATTACGCTTAAAATGCGTGGTGCAAAGTTAAAAAATAGGACCTCAAATATCCTAAACATCGCATAAAATATGACAAATTCATTTTAAATATTATATTTGATAAAACAACCAATTCATTATGACTTTATTAGACATTATCCTTGCTGTTATTCTCCTATTTGGTTTAGTTAAAGGATTTATGAACGGCTTATTTGTAGAAATAGCATCTTTGCTTGCCCTTATCATAGGAATTTTTGGAGCCATTCACTTTAGTGCCTTTACCGCTTCTCTCTTTGAGCACAAAGTAGATTGGGACGAAAACTATGTGACTATTGTAGCCTTTGCAGTAACATTTATTGTTATTGTTTTAGCTATTGGTCTAGCAGGAAAAGCATTAACAAAGCTTGCCGATTTTGCTTTTCTTGGCATTGTAAATAAAATTTTAGGAGCCATTTTTGGCATGCTTAAAATTGGTCTTATTGCAAGTATCGCGTTAAATATCTTCGGAAATTTAAACGATACTATTCCGTTTATGGATAAAAAAGATATTGAAGCCTCTATACTTTACGAACCAGTAATAGCCATATCTACAAAACTATATCCAGCAATTAAAGATAAAGTAGATGAGAAAAAGAAAGATATTTTTTCTAACGATTAATAGCAGTCTAGCTTAAGTTGCCCTTTATTTTTATACACACTTAAAGGATGCTCTAAATAACGTTCGCAAATGGCTTCTAATACAATTAGAACGTCTTTTTGCATGGCTATAGATCCGCAAATTAATATCACGCCTTTTTGTTTTAAAACTTGCGCCACCTGTTCTGCATCGCGCTCTAGAAGATGTTGCACATACAGTTTGTTATTGTGTTGTCTAGAATAAGCAATTTCGAGTTTTTGAAGCTTGTTTGCTTTTAGACCTTCATCTATAATAGATTTATATATTTCGAAAGAGGATTCTTGGCGTCCTCCCCAATACAATTGCATATTTTGCCCTGTAGTATTCTGATTTATCATACCCAAGAATGGCGCTATACCGGTACCGTTTGCAATCATTAACACCTGCTTTGTACGTGTAGACAATCGGAATTCCTTGTTTTTAATTAACCGCGCTTTAATAGCCTCGTTAGTATGTAGTTTGTTTAAATAATTAGAACACAACCCTAACTCCTGACGTTTTACGCTTAGAAAAACAGTATCGTTAACCTTTCCTACAGAATACAGTCGCTCAACACTATTTGGCTCTGGTTGAATAGCCAATAAGTCGCCTGACTTAAAACGTGTTAATCCCAATTTAGGTTTAAAAGCTATAGTAAACGTATCGTCTGGATTATCGCTTGCATTTGTATTATGAACCACCGTAAAGGTTCGTTTTCTTTTTTTACTTTCTAGAAGATCTTCGCCAGCCAATTGAATTTGTAAGCCCACTTTTTTAGACCATAAATTAATCCATTGCGTGTAGGCTTCGAATGATTTGTTATGGATTGTAAATGGTTTTAAAAGCTGAACAGAATTAGAGTCTGTTTGTAATAAAGTATCGACATCGAAAGCATATTTACAGAAATCCGGATACGCTAATGAACCAAATCCAACAACTGAAAAACTATAGGCATGATCCGATTGCACTTTTTCAAATGCAGTTTCAAACTTATTTGCATTTTCTGGAGCTTCCCCTTGTCCATAAGTCGCCGTCATTATCACCAGATGTTCGCAGGATTTATAAGTTGAAAACGCATTTAATTCGGCAATAAAACTAGATTCACCTAATTTTAATAATTGTTTATGCAACATGTTCGCATATTGCACTGTACTCCCATTTTCCGACCCAATTAAAATGATAACCTTGGCATCGTCTTTTTTAAATTTATTCTTCAGCTTGGCCTTGCGACGTTTTAAGGTCATTGCAAAACCAGAGTACACAAAAAACAAAATATTAAGACACGCAATGGCTAAAATTAAAGCCCATAAGATACTGCCTTGACCAGTATGTAAATTAATACTTAATCGAGATGCAATAGCAATAAACGGGTATTTAGATTCACTTAAAACATCGCCTGTATATTGATTCACTATAACTTCACGATCTTGTAATTGAAGCGTGTAATAATCTTCTACATCTTCAGAGAACGGAAATTCTACACTTCTGACTTGAGATAATTTGGTATCACTAAAAATAGATTGATCTTTTAACTCACGTTTCGGAGTTTCAGAAATTTCATCATAATCCACGTTGTGGGTAAGATTTTCTTTTGGCAATAAATCGAAACGATATAAAGACAAATAAACACCGGTAAGTGTAAGAATAATGATAGGAATTAAAGATAATCGGCCCAATACCACATGATAATATTGCGCAAAATTCTCGTTTACAATTTTGCTGAAAAAGCGCTTAAAACTGCGCTGTCTTTTTACAATTAAGACAGTTCCAGAAACAGCAATTAAGAAGAGTAAAAACGACGTAATTCCGATAAAAATACGTCCAGTAGTTTTTAAGAATAACGATCTGTGAAAGTTTGTTGTCCATTGAAACAAGGGCGATTTTTCAATTATATCACCAATTTTTTCACCTGTTCGTGGATTGATATAAAATGTTTCGGCATCTCCTTCTTCAGTGATTACGGATGCAGAAACAAATTCATTAACATCGACATCGACGTTCAAAATTTCAATATAATTGTCTTTTAAATGCTGTATTGTTTCGGCTAACGACACCTCATTAAAATCGTGAACCCGATACGGTTGCACCTGATTAGAAATAGGTTCGAATGCTAAAACAATACCCGTTAACGAGGCCAACACTATAAACACAAAAGAAGATACAGCCAGCGCAAGGTGGCTATATCTCCATATTGAAATTGTCATACTTTATTATTATTTAGTTAGGAATCATACGTATGTAACGTATAAACCCTTTACCTTCGACTTTACTTTTTACACTCGCAGATGTTAATTCAAATTCAACATCTTGCTTGTAATATTCTTGATCTTCTACAGCCGATTCAAAACGAATACTATACCCTGCATCGATTTTAGAATCTTCTATTTCAATAACATTAATACTGCGTTGTCCGCCTGCTACAGTAGCTCCCGTAATAGCATCAATATTATTACGTTTTTTTCCGTAAAAATCAAACCAAGCGGTTAAATCGTTGTACCACTCATCGTCGTCTCCTTGCATGTACAAGGTTTTTTCGTATTCGCCTTCAGGATTAATTAACGAGATTACTACGTAAGCACCTTCTCCCGTATAATTCGTCATTTGCAACATGCATTTGTATTTAGTTGAAGCTTCTAGAGGTTTAAAAGAATAAAAACTAAAAACCACAAATGCCAAGGCAAAAACTGTTTTTAATATCGAAAATTTATGCATGCTTATTATTTTAAAAAGTTAATATTTACGTTGTTTGCTTTTAAAAGTTCGTTCTCACTAGCTAAATCGTAAGCCGTTTCTTCAAACTCTGTAGTCATGCTTTTATCGGCTCCGTTTTCTAACAAATACTTTAAAACAACATCGTCTTGAGATGACATTGCAGATTTTAATAATGGTGAAATTCCTTCGGCATTTACAGCATTAATATCGGCTTTGTACTGCTTTGCAAGTTTAAGTAATTCGAAGTGATTCTGATCTAAAGCTAAGTGATATAATGTATTCCCATTTGCTTGAGGTTTAGAAATATCTAATCCGTTTGCTGATAATAGCGCCAATTTAGATTTAAAATCGGCTTCACTTCTTGGAGAATAAGACTCCATTAAATAGGTTGTTAAATTACTCCCACTAGCATCTACTACATTAATATCGGCTTTCCTTTTAAGCAGATAAGACACCACATCGGTAGTATTGTTTTTAACAGCTAAAGCTAAAGCAGACTCTCCTTTTTTATTGGTATGGTTAATATCTTTTAACTTTGGCTCAAGCAACGTAATAATTGATAAATCATTGTTAGAAGATGCATTTAAAAATGGGGTATTTCCATTTTGATCGGCCTGATTTACATCCACTCCTTTGGCTAAGAAGTATTTTATAACAGCTTCGTCTTTACTCTTTCCTGCTAAACCATGTAAAGGTGTTAAACCATTCTTAGTAGTAACATTGGCTTTAATTCCTTTATCTTCTAAATATTTAAAGACACTTAAGTCGTTAGATGAGCCTCGACCACCAATACTAGCAAAAATCATAGCATTTCCACCTTCATTATTTAAAGTTTTATAATCGACACCCTTTGCAATAAGCTGATCTAACATTTTTGTGTTTCCAGATTTAGCAACGTAATTAAAAATCCCATTACCATCGGCATCTTTACTATGAAGATCTAAACCTTTTGATATAAAATAATTGATTGTACTAAAATCTTTAGCACGTTGAGACACCAATAATAAAGCATTAGCACCATGATGATCTAAATCGGTTAATTTAGCACCGTTAGCTAAACATAAATCGTACACCTTAGTATCTTTTTGCCCTGTTGCTGCGGCAAAGTTTAATAGCGAATACCCGTGATTATCTAAAATATCGGTTTTAGCACCATGCTTAATAAGGTACTCCATAAGCTCTACATTTCCTTTATTTGCTGCCCAGAAAATATAAGTACGGCCATCGTGAGTTAACTTATTAACATCGTTCCCTTCTTTTTTTAGTAGATGGTAAACATTAGTATTAGATGCCCCTTGCAAAATAGCAGTCGCCACAGCATCGAAGCTTCTTCCGTTAAGTTGAGCAGGATCGTTTCCTTCTTTAATTTTCTGTTCGATAACCTCGACTGTTGGATTCGTTCCCCAAAAGTCACGATCTAAGAACACATTCGATTCTTGGGCTTGAACAAGTGTCCCTAGTGCTAAAAACGCACCTAAAATTCCATTTCTTAATACTGATTTTTTCATACTTATTTTTTTACGAAAGATTCTATAATAGCGTTAATATCTTCCTCATTTTGATAGTCTTCCTCAGAAAACAAATACTTATATAATTGTTTATTGTCTACTTTTTCTTCTAAAGATAAATTTTTATCTCGTGCAAAAACCTCATCCCATTTAGAACGCACTAAAGCCCATTTATCACTGGTCTTTTTCCAATAGTCTTGGGCTGCAATACATTTACTATCGTCTACTTTAGTATAGGTATTGTATCCTTTTTCTTGGGCAATTACCACATCTGCTTTTCCCGCTTCGCGAAGTACTTTATCGTTATCTTGATCGTGAATCCAACCTGTTTTTGTAATTTCTTGACGGTTTCGTCTTAGTGTAATATTGTAATCACTACGTTTTGTATACTCACGTCTTGGTAAGGGCGCTGTAGTAGTATTCTCCCAATAGCTTTTTCCATCGACATGTACCCAAGATGAAGAGCCTTCGTAACGCGGACTATCATCTACTTGAAATACTTTCTGAGACCACTGTCCTTTCACCTCACTTTTAGGCAGATTTACATACGTCCAATCGTTATCGCCATTATAAGTGTATAAGTCGGTGTTTTCGTATTCCCAGTCCTGTCTCCAATGTTTCACAATATGTGGATGCGCAGGATCGCCAACAATTAATAAGTGTTGTAATGCAATTTTATCTTTAGAATCTTCAACCAATCCTACCCATTCTAAACCTTTATCGTGTTTAACTTCTGAAGGCATATATGTAGAATCATTTACATAATTGAAAGTTTCAGCAAAATTAAAGGTAACCTCGTAACAGCCGCACATGTCCTTAATCGCTTCTTGATCTTGCTTCTTTTGGTTCTGAGCAATGGCAACGTTACAAACTAATAGTAATAAAAGTAAAATTTTTTTCATAATAGTAATTAGGTAAACCTTTTCAAACAGTCTTATTAAGACTCAATTAAAATAATAATTTTAAAAAACACAAATCTAAAAAAGAATGAGTCTAAATAAAAATTATATTTTACTTTTTTTAAGCATCAATGTTATTCACCATTTTAAGCTAGCATTGCCAAATGCATACCCTAGTCGCCTTAACATTCGCAGAATTTAAAATTGCAGTTTTACTAAAATCAAAAGCCACTCAAATTACTGAGTGGCTTTACTATATAATAAACAGAAAGAAATTAATCTAAATGATAAATCTGTCTGATGTTTTGTAAGATAGCATCGAAATCAATTTTCAGGTCAATTAATTTTCCTGTATGGATATCGAAAACCCATCCGTGAACTTGCATCTCTCTATTACGTATCGCTTTCTGTACTGCAGATGTTTTAATAAGGTTAACACACTGCTCTTGAACGTTTAGTTCGATTAACTTATTATACCTTTTGTCTTCATCTTCAATCGCATTTAACTCGTCTGCATGAATACGATATACATCTCTAATGTTTCTTAACCATGGATTTAATAAACCTAAATCTGCAGATTGCATCGCGGCTTTAACACCACCACAACCATAATGACCACAAACCACAACGTGATTTACTTTTAAATGATCTACAGCGTAGTCTACAACAGACATCACATTTAAATCGGTATTAGGCACCATATTCGCAATGTTTCTGTGTACAAAAACTTGTCCTAGTTCTAATCCCATTAATCCTTCTGCATCTACACGACTGTCTGAACACCCGATATATAAAAATTCTGGAGTTTGCCCGTGACGTAAATCTTCGAAATAATTTTCGTTACCAGCTAATTTATCTTTAATCCACTTTTCGTTATTCTTAAATACATTTTTTAATACCATAACTTATGTTTTTATAATTCTATTAAATTTAATCAAGAGATTTTATATCCCTTTTTTTATGGTTGATTTAACAACCCTAATATAGTTTGTTTTTTATACTTTTTAAACGCTGGAATACTGTAATTAAATACTCCTAAAAGTATAATATTTTGCACATTTATGTGCTTTAAGTCCCGTCTAATGTTTAGCTTAAACTTATATTAGACTTAGGACGTTCTTTAAAGAATGCAATATAACTCTCTGGATTTTCTACCACACCACGCTTAGAAATTAAAGTAATATCTATATTTTTTTCCTTTGCTTTATGTGTAAAATCCTCAAGAATTTCAATAATATCGTAATCCAAGTAACGCGTTTTTAATAGGTTTAGCTCTAAACTCGAATTATCAGGTAAACGATCTAGTTCTTTTAAAATAGCACCTTTATTAAAGAAGGTTACTTCTTCTGCTAAAGTCATTTTCACCTTAGGCTTTCCATTACTTTTATCTTCCATATTAAGGAAGTGAGAGTTTTGATAGCTCTTTAACAAGATAATTACAATCCCTACACCAAGTCCCATTCCTATACCCACTAATAAATCGGTAAAAACAATACCTATTATAGTCACAAAAAATGGTACTGATTGTTTCCAACCTAAAGCAATCATTTGTTTAAATAAAACAGGCTTCGCTAATTTATAACCTACAATTAAAAGAATTGCCGCTAAAACAGCCAAAGGAATCATATTTAACAACGTCGGAATTAAAATAACAGAAATTAATAACAAAAATCCGTGTAAAATGGTTGATAATTTACTTTTACCACCAGACTGCACATTTGCAGAACTTCTAACAATTACTTGAGTGATTGGCAAACCACCAATTAAACCAGAAGCGATGTTACCAATACCTTGGGCCAATAACTCTCTATTGGTTGGTGTTACATTTTTATCTGGATCTATCTTATCTGATGCCTCGACACATAACAATGTCTCTAAACTGGCGACTAACGCTATTGTAAAAGCAACAATCCACACCCCATGATCTGTAATTGCACTAAAATTTGGAAAACTAAACTGATTGAAAAAAGAAGTTGCATCTTCTGGTACAGGTACATTAACCATATGGCTTTGGCCTATAGATAATATATCGTGACCTTTGGTTACATTATAATACACAATCCCTAAAACTACAGCGACAAAAGGCCCTTGAATAACCGTAAAGATTTTACTCTTTTTAGCTAATACATTATCCCATAACAATAAAATCGCTAAACTAATAACTCCTATTAAAGCAGCTCCAGGATGTACATTATTAATAATATTGAAAAGTTCTGAGAAGGTATTTCCTCCATCGATCTCGAAGAATTCGAAATCCCAAGACGATTGCTCGTCGTAACCAAAGAAGTTTGGAATTTGTTTTAATATAATTATAATACCTATACCCGTAAGCATGCCCTTAATAACGGAAGAAGGGAAATAATATGCAATGACACCGGCCTTTAAAACTCCAAAAATAATTTGAATAATACCTGCTAAAACGACTGCTACTAAAAAGTTTTGATAACCTCCTAATGTACCAATGGCAGTTAAAACAATTGCAGCCAATCCTGCTGCTGGTCCGCTCACTCCAATTTTAGAGCCACTTAAAAATCCTACTACTATACCTCCTATTATCCCTGCAATTACTCCAGAGAACAACGGTGCTCCACTCGCCAAAGCAATACCTAAACATAAAGGTAAAGCCACGAAAAACACGACAACACTTGCCGGAAAATCATTTTTTAATGTTTTAAACATAATAAAAATTTGCTTTAATATTTAAAATAAATATGCAGTCTAACAACTAAAGGTCAGACTGTTAAAACGTATTATATCATGTGTACTTCTGGGGGTGGGGAAAAATTATCTAATTCGAATTGAGAATTTATATTAAGATAAAAACTACATGTATTATCATGGTCTGAGTAACCAATTAAATCGTTTAAAGCTGGATGTGATTTTAATTCTAATTCATAAAGTTTTACCGTTTCCTTACTATTCTCTTCTTCGGCTATATTGTAAAACATCGATACATCTACATCTTTATCCAATACAGATATGATGGTTGGTGCCGAAACTAGCATCGCAAAAATCATAGTAAATAATATAGAGATAAAGGTTTTAGGCATATACTTTATTAATGAATACAAATTCTAAATATCGGCTAATATAGTTATAAGACTTTAATATCCGCACTAGATATCCAACCAGTTTTTCCGTCGGACAATTTTATTTTTTTCCAATTATTAACAGTATCTAACACTTGTACCTTGGTACCTTCGTGTAATTTAAAGGCTTCCTGACTACTTAAATTAGGTTCGTTATTCACTTGACTTTCCTGAACAAAAATAATTGCAGGATTATCCTTCTTCATTAAATTAAATTCATGAAATGCAAAAAACAAAGTTAAAAAACCTAGGCATAAAACGACTATTCCGCTGGAAAAAGCAGCACGTTTACTGTTTGTATATTCTGAAAACGAATAGCTTATAAATAAAATTACAAAAAGAATAAACAACACTACTGTTGTAATGGCCCAACCGTCGAAGCTTAAAACATTGGTAATACTATTAAACAGTTTTGCAATACCAACCTCCGGAACGACATCTATGGCATCTATAGTCATATTTCTAGCGTAAGCAATATTATTCTTAATATCCTTATCGTTTGGTGCTAACTGCAGTGCCTTTTCGAAGTAATATATACTTGGCCCTACATGATTTAGTTTATAGTGCGCATTTCCAATATTAAAAAACAATTCACTAGAGTGATACCCGCTATCTAAAATAGCTTGATATTTATCTATCGCCTCGGCATATTTCCCTTCGTTATAAAGCGTATTACCTTGCTCGAAGAGTGCATTATCTTGAGCAAAGGTTAAACTGCTTAACAAAACCATTATTAGGTATAAAATTGATTTCATCTTAACGTATTTGTTTATCAATTAATGAAATGGCACTTGCGGCCTTATCATAATCCTGTTGCATGGTAACTTTAGTAGATGGCGTATAACGAGCCAACTCACAACTTTCTAATATAGAGGTAAACTGTAAAATAACAGATTGTTCTACACCTTTATCCTGTAATAAGGCCTGTATTTTATCTTTACTTAAATCTCCCGTTTCAATATTTAATTTAGCTTTTAGGTAATTATGAAGAGCTTTTTCTAAAGCTACATAAAAGGCTTCTTTTTGACCTAGTGCTTTTTTAGCCGCGCCAAGATATTTCTTCGCCAGCTTATCTGCTTTTCGTATTCTATTTCCAGTAACATCGGCATCTCTAACCGCTTTTTGTCTTCTAAAAACCAAGGCTAACGGTATCATTAAAAAGGGAACTAATAATGACGTCCAGAATAATTTGGATTTAAAGAAGTACGATTTTTCAGCAGGTTCTAAATCCGTTTTTGTTTTAATAAACGCAAAGTGATCTTTATTTAGAACCACAGGTCGTTTACCATCATTTATAGCAGATGGATGTGTTTCGGCAACTGTATTATTTGGTCCTTGAGTTACATCTACCACAATTTCTTCTGATGAAATACGCTTGTACGATTCTGTCTTAAGATCGAAATAAGAAAAGGAAATACTAGGTATTGGATACTTTCCTTTAAACTGAGGCACTACCGTATAACTATCGGAAACACGCCCCTGCATACCGCCTAAATTAGTTCTTACATTTTCACTATGTTCTGGTTCGTAAACCTCTAAAGAACTCGGCAAGTTAACCTTTGGTAATTCAAATAATTTTAAGTTTCCATTTCCTGAAACCTCAACATTTAAATTTAAAGATTCCGATGCTTTTAATTCGGTTTTAGAGGTTGTTACTTTAAAATCGTAATCCCCTACTGCACCTGTAAAATCGTCTGGTCTGCCTGCTTCAGGAAGTTGTTTTACGTTTATTGTACGCTCTCCTGCAGAAACTGTTTTATGAACTTGCGTCATTAAACGGCCTCCAAAAATATCTCGTCTGTTTGTAGGCACATCTACTGTAATGTCTAAACTTAAAGGTTCAATTTTAAGTTTTCCTGTTTTTTGCGGATATAATACTGTTTTACGCAACTCTACATAACGGTAATCTTCGCCCTTGTAGGTTCCGTTCTTAACTTGCAAACCTTTAATATCTATATTCTGACTCCAGAAATCGCTATACTTCGGATTATCTATTTCTCGCCAATTACTAACTCCGGTATTAGGAGATACATATAATTTGTATACCACAGTAATGGCTTCATTTAAATATGGATTTGCCTTTGAAACCTCTGCAACCAAATGAATATTTTCTGAAGCTACATAATCGGCATTATTACCATCTCGCGGTTTACTAACTGCTGAAGTTACCGTAATTTTTACTGGTGAGGTTTTATACACTTCGCCACCAATTTCGATAGTAGCTTGACTTAATGTAAATGTTCCCTGACTTTTTGGGGCTAAAAAATAAGAATACGTTTTAGAAAACTGAGACACTCCATTAACCCACGATTTACTCACCGATTGATTTGGACCACCCACAACATTGAAATTGGAAAAGCTTGGCGGATTAAAATTATCGCCATCCTTATTCATTTCAAAATCGACGCGTAAACGTTCATTTATACCCAATTTTGTTTTACTTACTTTGGCCTCAAACTTAACCTGTGCAAAGGTTACGCTGGAGATAAGTAAAACTAAAATTGCAACTATTTGTTTAATACTTTTCATTTTTAAATATATTCTCAAAACAAATTACCAATCCTTATCGGTTTGAATACGTTCTCCTTTTTGCTTTTCAGCATTCATCTTTTCCTGAACTTTTTGTTCTTGATTATTCATCGCTTCTAACAAGTTTTTAATTTGTTGTGGCGACATTTGCCCTGGCTGAGGCTTTGGCTGTTGGGGTTGCTCTTTTTTGTCTTGATCCCCTTGCCCTTCATCTTGCTTATCATCTTTAGGCTTTCCATCTTCATTTTCTTCTTGGTCGCCTTCATCTTTATCCTGATCTCCCTCGTCTTTCTTATCCTGATCCTTATCGTCACCTTCGTCCTGTTTATCTTGATCTTTTTGATCGTCCTGATCCTTATTTTGGTCTTCGTTCTGATCTTGATCGTCCTGATTCTGATCTTTATTATCTTCCTGATCGTCTTCGTTATTTTCGTTTTGCTCTTCCTGCTCTTTTGCACACTCTTTAGCTAAACCAAAATTGTAACGTGTCTCTTCGTCTGAAGGATCGTTTCTCAAGGCATTTTTATAAGCCTCGACAGCTTCCTTACACTGCTTATTCTGCATTAATATATTTCCGATATTATGGTATGCTTTATGTTTTTCACCCCGATCGGTAGCTTTACTTGCCGCTTGCTGTAAACGAAATAAAGACTCTTCTAGATTTCCCTTTTTAAAATAAGTTGTTCCCAGATTATATATTCCTGAAACATTAGATTCCTCTTCAGAAATGGCTTTTCTATATTCCATTTCAGCCGCGATATAATCCTCTTCTTGAATTTTTTCATTGCCTTCAAAAACAAAATTATTTGCTAATCTTTTAGCTTCAATAAGCGCTTCATTATCATCTTGCGCTACAGACGACAATGTAAAAAATGCGATAAAAATTAATACAATAGGTTTCATAATAACTTTTCCTGAATTACCGAATATTAACACTTTTTCAACTTTTTCTATCATAAGTTTTCGTTAAATAAGTTCAATTTCTTTAACCAGCCTGTCTTACGGTTTAGTAAGAAAATATCTAAAAACAACAATAAAATTGCAAGCGCAATAAACCACTGAAATTGAGATTTAAAATCGGCGATTTGTTTCGCTTCAAACTCGGTTTTGTCCATGCCGTTTAAGATATCTCGGATCTCATCTACAACAACACTTGTTTGTCTACCATTTATATAAACCCCATTGGCTTCACTTGCAATATTTTTAAGTGTTTCCTCATTTAAACGCGTAATTACCGTCTCGCCGTTGCTATCCTTTTTATAATTCATAACAACGCCATTTCGTTTAATAGGAATTGGTCCACCTTTTACATCTCCCACACCAATAGTAAAGATTCTAATCCCCTCTTCGGCAGCTTCTTCGGCTACTTTAGCAGCAACTTCACTATGGTCTTCACCATCCGAAATAATAATTAATACACGATTAGTTTGCTCGGCATCGTCGTAATACGTTTTAGCCAGATTTATCGCTTCGTTAATGGCTGTACCTTGAGAAGACATCATATCTGTATTCATATTCTGAAGGAACATTTTTGCCGAAGCATAATCTGTAGTAATAGGTAATTGCGGAAATGCTTTTCCTGCATAGGCGATAATTCCTACACGATCGCTCGCTAAATTATTTATTATTTGGGTTACCAATTGCTTGGCTTTTTCTATTCTATTAGGCGCAATATCTTCGGCCAACATACTCTTAGAGACGTCTACAGCAAAAACAATATCTACCCCTTCTCGCTTTACAGTTTCTAACTTAGTCCCCACCTTAGGATTTACCAAAGCCATAACTAAAGACGCAAAAACAAGACATATTATTACGAGTTTTAAAACCGATTTAAACACCGAACGATTCGGACTTAAACGTTTTAGCAGTGCCTTATCGGCAAACTTTTTCTGAGTGTGGCGTTTCCATAATTGAAGCATCAAATAGATGACAATAATCACCGGAATGACGCACAATGCCCAAAACCATATTTTTTCTTCTAATTGAAACATCTATTATATAAAACTTTTAAATAAGGTAGATCGTAATAAAATTTCAAGCAATAATAACATACCAGCCAACAATAATAACGGACGGTATTTTTCTTCGTAATTATAAAACTTGAATTCTTCTACATCTGTTTTTTCTAATTTATTAATCTCTTTGTAAATCTCTTCTAGTTTCTGATTATCGGTAGCTCTAAAATATTTACCACCAGTAACCGTGGCAATTTCTTCTAAAAGCGCCTCGTCTATCTCGACCTGAACACGACCATATTGAAAACTTCCGTTTGGCAAAATGCCAATTGGCGATAATGCCATCCCGTTAGATCCCAATCCGATGGTATACGTTTTGATACCAAACTCTACCGCCATTTCACTAGCTATTTTAGGATCTATAAACCCTGAATTATTAACCCCATCGGTAAGTAAAATTATCACTTTACTTTTGGCTTTACTGTCTTTTAATCTATTTACAGACGTGGCTAACCCCATTCCAATTGCGGTTCCTCCTTCAATAATATTATTATATTTAATATCGTTTAAAGATCTAATAACAATGCCTTTATCGCTAGTTATAGGTGTTCTTGTAAAACTTTCTCCGGCATACTCTACCAGACCTATTCTATCGTTAGGACGTTCTTTAATAAAATCTGCGGCGACGTCTTTTAAAGCCTCCAATCTGTTTGGTTTTAAATCTTTCGCCAACATACTCGCCGAAACATCTATGGCCATAACAATATCGATACCTTTTGTTGTTTTTGTACGCGACGACACATCTACAGTTCTCGGTCTAGCCAAAGCTGTAATGAGCAACCCTAAGGCTAGTAATCGCAATGCAAAAAGAAGATGCCTTAACTTAGGCAACCAAGAATTGGTTACTTTAAACCCTTTAATGCTCGACATTTTTAGTTCGGCATTTTGCTTATTCTGCTTAAATACATACCACAGTATAGCCAGTGGTAGTAATAATAACAACCAGAATAATTCTTTGTTTAAAAACTCTATACCCTCAAACATTATTCTGCTTTATTTAGTTCTACGGAATTTACAATACGATCTGCCATTTCCTGAGCATAAACGTCGTCGTTTTTCCATGTAATTATAATTTCTTGTAACACATTCTCCGATGCAAAGTGAAGCATAACATAGTGCCCTGGCACGTAATTATCTGAATTACCAACAGGAATATGCCCGTTTCCAAAAGTTTTTAAACCTTCTGCACCGTTAGGTGTTGTAAACTTATCTTGTTTAACAGTAATATCTGTAACCTTATTTAACTCGAATTGTTTTAATGCTTTTTCCGAAGCTTCTTTTATATCTATAGTGCCCGTTTTTTGCTGTGTTTGTTGTCCGCCCTGTTGTGGTCCAGGATTTTCTGCTGCTGTTTTTAGGGTGGTAACATTTACACTAAACACATCTAAAAGTGTTCCGTAACCAAACTTTGTAACTTGAATCTTATCTTTTAACTCGTCCGGCACCGGGCTTTCTAATCGTTTTAATACTTCTGGTGTAGAAATATTAACAGGAGGCATACCATAAGCACTTCTTACCCATTGCCCTTCTAGCAACTCTTTAGTATCGTGGCGTAGTAGCGTATCTTTAGTATAATTAAAACCATACTTAACCGCGAATCCTGTGAAAATTAAAGCAATTAATCCGATCCCTGCGACAACAGAAATTATAATTTTCTTGCGTGTCTTTTTACGAGCTTGTTCCTCCTTATATTGCTGATTTAATAATTTCTCTTCTTCGTCCGGTTCAGGAAGCACTTCCTTTACATGATCGATTTCTGCTTCGATGGTTTGCTTATCAAAAGCCGCCAACTCTATATCTGGGGCAGATTTTGCAAACTTTACTAAATCGGCACGTTTTAAAATGCTTTCAATATTTTTAATAGTCTCCTTACTAAAATCAATTTGATTCCCTTCTTTTAGTAATTGTAAGCGACTTATTAATTGGTCTGTTGTACTTTCTAATGCTTTCTCGTAAACTTTTTCATCTAAATACTTACGAAGCACTAAAGTTAACTCAGAATAATATTCTTTAATTTCTGATTGCTCTAAAAACTGACTATCGTCTAATTTTTGAAGGGCTAATTTTGCACGTTCGTAAGGTGGTAAAAGTGCAATTTCCTCTTCTTCGGTAAGCGGTTTTTTTCGCCATAAGAACCAATACAAAATAAATCCTAAAATAATTAAACCAACTAAAATGTATAGCGGCAATCGCCACCAATTATTATTCATTTTTTCAACCTCTATAAAAGGCTTAACATCGTAAAGACCTTGTTTTGTCGAGTCGACAACAATATCCCTGATTTCAACCTGTAGAGAATCGGTTTGAAATGTTTTATCGCCTATAATCACCTTCTGACTCGGAATGGTATAATGTCCGGAATCGAATTGGGTTAAACCATACTTCTTGATTAAATTAAATTTATCATCTATTTTAACGGTATCTACAGGATAGGAATAAATCATTTCTAAAGGCGTAAATGACTGCCCTTCCATAAATAAAACTAAGTCTGTAGAATCGGTTTCAACCTCAATTTTATACGTTATTTGAGCCCCTACTTTTACAGAAGTAGAATCTATACCTGAAGTTATATTTTGAGCATACGAATAGCTCGAGAATAGACTGAATACAAGAAGTAAACAAAGGCTATTCTTAAAATGATGCAATAATGGGAATTTAATGATTTTCATAAGTTATTAAAGATTATCATCTGCGTTTAAAATAGCCAAGTAATTTTTTTACATAACTTTCGTCTACACGACAATCTATAGATCCAGCTCCAGATTTTGCGAAACTGTCTTTATAATAGTTTACTTTATCTTGATAATATTTACTGTAATTCGCTCTCACTGTTTTAGACGATGTATTAACCAACATAAGCTCGCCAGTTTCCTCGTCTTGCATTTGTACCATTCCTAAATTAGGAATGCTTTCTTCACTTTTATCGTACACTCGAATTCCAGTGACATCGTGACGTTTCGCCGCGATTTTAAGGGTTTGCTTATAATCCTCTGAAATGAAATCGGACAGCACAAAAACAATGGCTCGTTTTTTTGTTACACTAGACAAAAACTTAAAGGCTTCGGCAACATTTGTTTGTTTACTTTTTGGCTTAAATTCGATAAGTTCACGAATAATACGCAATACATGAGAACGACTTTTTTTAGGCGGAATGTAAAGCTCGATAGTATCTGAAAACAGGACTAAACCAATTTTATCGTTATTTTGCGTTGCAGAAAAGGCCAATGTGGCAGCGATTTCGGTAATCACTTCATTTTTAAACAACTGCTCTGTACCAAACATTTCGGAACCCGAAACGTCTACCATAAGCATCATTGTTAATTCACGCTCTTCTTCAAACACTTTTATATAAGGCTCGTTGTAACGCGCAGTAACATTCCAGTCTATATTTCTAACATCGTCTCCAATTTGATATTGACGCACTTCACTAAAAGTCATACCACGACCTTTGAAGGTAGAATGATATTCCCCACCAAAAATATGATTAGACAAGCGACGTGTCTTAATCTCAATTTTTCGTACTTTTTTAAGTAATTCTTTAGTATCCATTCTTTAATTTACGATTGTGGATTTTCGATCTATAAAATCAAAAACCGTAATTCTTCATTCTTAAATTAAAATACTATGGCACTTCTATTTCGTTTACAATCTTAGTAATAATATCTTCCGAAGACACATCTTCTGCTTCTGCTTCGTAAGTAATTCCTATTCTATGGCGTAACACATCGTACACAACGGCACGTACATCTTCAGGAATAACATAACCACGACGTTTAATAAAAGCATAACATTTAGCAGCTGTTGCTAGATTAATACTTCCACGAGGCGACGCTCCAAAAGAAATTAAAGGTTTTAAATCTGCTAATCTGTATTTTTCTGGGTAACGTGTTGCAAAAATAATATCAAGAATATATTTCTCAATTTTTTCGTCCATATACACTTCACGAACAGCTTCTTGAGCTCTTAAAATTTGCGCTACAGAAACTACAGGATTTACTTTTTCGTAAGTCCCTCTTAGATTGGCACGAACAATAAGTTGTTCCTCATCTAATTTAGGATAATCGATAACGGTTTTCAACATAAAACGATCGACTTGCGCTTCTGGTAACGGATACGTTCCTTCTTGCTCTACCGGGTTTTGTGTTGCCATTACTAAAAATGGCTTATCTAAAATAAAAGTTTCATCTCCAATAGTCACTTGCTTTTCTTGCATCGCTTCTAATAAAGCAGATTGTACTTTTGCAGGTGCTCTGTTAATCTCATCGGCTAGTACAAAGTTTGCGAAAATTGGTCCTTTTTTTATCGAAAAATCGTTTTCTTTAATGTTATAAATTAAAGTACCAACAACATCGGCAGGCAGTAAATCTGGAGTAAATTGTATACGACTAAAACTACCATCGATAGCTTTAGACAAGGTATTAATAGCAAGTGTTTTCGCTAGTCCAGGAACCCCTTCTAAAAGAATATGTCCTTGACCTAATAACCCGATAAGCAAACGTTCTACCATGTGTTTTTGTCCAACGATTACCTTATTCATTTCTAACGTAAGTAAATCTACAAAAGCACTTTCTCTTTCTATCTTTTCATTGATAGATTTAATATCAACCGTACTGGTACTATCCATATTTTTTGTTTTAAAAACTAAATTTTAGTCAGTAATTTAATGACACGCAAATTGTTAAAATTTTCCGTGTTTCGCTGTTAATAATTGGTTAAAAATTAAACATTATACAATAATTAAGATTTTAGATGACAAAAACTAATCTTCTTGATTTTAAATATTGCTATTTACACAAAAAACAACTCTAACCTTATTTTTATTAAAGTCGTTTAAGTATTTTTATAGTTGAATTATAACACCAAAAATGAAGACTAAAATAGCATTAATTACTGGGGCAACAAGCGGTATTGGAAGATCTACTGCCCATGAATTTGCCAAACATCATATAAAATTAATATTGTGTGGCAGGAGACAAGACCGTTTAGACATTATAAAAAAGGCATTAGAAAAAGACACCGATGTGCACACTTTGAATTTTGATGTTAGAGATAAGAAGGCAACCATTGAAGCCATTAATTCTTTACCTGAAGAGTTTGCAGACATTGACATCTTAATAAACAATGCGGGAAATGCTCATGGTTTAGATCCTATTGAAACTGGAGACACAGAAGACTGGGACGCGATGATGGATATAAACGTAAAAGGCCTGCTTTATGTTAGCAATGCGATTATACCGAAAATGACAGCACGTAAGACGGGACATATTATAAATATAGGATCGTCTGCTGGAAAAGAAGTATACCCTAAAGGGAATGTATATTGCGCAAGTAAACACGCCGTTTTAGCCATTACAGAAGGCATGCGCATAGACTTAAACCCGTATGGTATAAAAGTAGGTGCCGTAAACCCTGGTTTGGTAGAAACCGAATTTTCTAAAGTCCGCTTTAAAGGCGACCCCATCGCCAACTCGGTTTACAAAGGTTTTCAAGCTTTACAACCACAAGATATTGCAGAAATTATATACTTTGTAATTAGCAGACCTTACCATGTTAACATCGCAGATTTACTGGTTTTCCCTACTGCTCAAGCCAATTCAACCATTGTAAAAAAGGATTAAAATGATTAACAAGCGCCTTCTTATTAAAAACCTATTAGCACATAATGATATAAATAGTTTTTACGATAAAAAGCGCAAA
Organism: Formosa sp. F44; assembly: GCF_056238645.1. Next base: position 326,562 of record NZ_JBWDLJ010000002.1, on the reverse strand, counting down.
ATTAATATTAGTGAAAAAGAAGGGAAAGCAAAGTTTTTAAAACATGTTTGTGCCTTATCTAACAGCAACCCCAAGAACAATTCTTTTATTGTTATTGGGGTTGAAGATGATGATAATGAAATTATTGGTGTCGATTTTTTCGACGACAGTAAAATTCAGAATTTAATAAACGCTTATCTTACAAATCCGCCTATTGTACAATACGAGAATATTCCATTTCCGCACTTACCCAATCATAAAGTTGTTGGACTCGTAACCATTCGTCCCAATAACGGTATTACATCGCTTCGAAAGAATATTTGGAAATATTATGGTGGTGCCGTCTTTTTTAGAGATGGCAGTATAAGTATGCCGAAGGCTTTCGATATAGAACTAAAAGACGTGAATTCTAAAATTGTTGAAGCGATAGAAAATCATGCTCAAAACAATATAGAATATACCTTAAATGGGGTTTTCGACTTTATGAATTCCAGAAAAGACTATCATCCAGAATACCTTGTCTTTAAAGAGTATTTTGTGGTGTGTTGGGCCGGGCAACGTAAAACTGTAAAAAATAATACGTATTATTCTAGAGTTGACATCGAACTTATAAACGAACAAGTTAGGTTGTTTTTTTCGACTTTAGACGAAGTCTCTATTACCATTACAGAAGACTCTTTTAGTATTATTGAATATGTGCATTTGGGACTTCAAAATTCCTACAATTACTATCCGTTAGAAGAAACAGTAATCCGTTTTAAAGATAATGCAAGCTACCATATAGACACAAAATTATTGTTCGATCCACCACAATATAATCCCAAAGTCTTGCATCATATTTACAATACCAATAATAGCATACTTAATAAATTAAAGAAAGGATTAGCTCTTAATTCAGTAGAACAAGACGATATTAAAAACCTTCCTGCAACCTACTTATTAAGTTATTTAAATAATTTCCCCGAAGCTCTTCTTAAACTGGAAGAAGCAAAACCTTACCTTAAATCTTACAGTTCTGAAGTTTACCTTTTGTACAAGGAAACCATGCGGATATTAAGAAAAGTAAAATATAACTAACATTCATACTCACCTTTACGCTCTAAACAAAATAACATATTTACCACATAAACTTAGTTATTACAGGGTATACGTTTGCATGCTACAATTCGAATTTTATGCCCTGGGCCAAAGGTAAGTTTGTGGTATAATTTATAGTGTTTGTTTGTCGGCGCATATACACTTTCCAAGCATCAGAACCTGATTCTCGACCGCCACCAGTTTCTTTTTCACCTCCAAAAGCGCCTCCAATTTCTGCTCCCGAAGTTCCGATATTTACATTAGCAATTCCACAATCCGAACCGTTTACAGACAAGAATAACTCGGCCTCTCTTAAATTATTTGTCATTATTGCTGAAGACAAACCTTGAGCCACGTTATTCTGTATATGTACAGCATTTTCTACATCGCCCGAATATTTCAACAGATATAATATAGGCGCAAACGTTTCGTGTTGTACAATACCGTATTCTGGTTTTACTTCTGCGATAGCAGGCTTAACATAACAGCCACTATTATAACTTTCTCCCTCTAGTACACCACCTTCTACAAGCATTTTACCACCTTGCTTTTCGATTTCGACTAAGGCATTTTTGTACATTTTTACTGCATCTAGATCGATAAGTGGTCCTACGTGATTCGTTTCGTCTAACGGATTTCCAATTTTTAATTGACTGTATGCTTTAACCAAAGCCTCTTTAACCTTGTTGTACATACTATCGTGAATAATTAATCGGCGTGTCGAGGTACACCTTTGTCCGCACGTACCAACTGCACCAAAGACTGCTCCAATAATTGTCATTTTTACATCGGCATCTGGTGTTACGATAATCGCATTATTACCACCCAATTCTAAAAGTGATTTACCTAAACGTGCTGCCACATCTTGAGCCACAATTTTTCCCATTCTGGTTGAACCGGTTGCCGAAATTAAAGGCACTCGCGTGTCTTTTGTTAGCAAACTACCTACTTGCTGATCTCCATTAACCAAGTTAGAGATACCGTCTGGCAAATTATTTGCATGAAAAACTTCTGTTGCAATATTTTGGCAAGCGATACCGGTTAACGGTGTTTTCTCGCTTGGCTTCCAAATACAAACATCCCCACACACCCATGCCAAAGCTACATTCCACGCCCAAACGGCAACTGGAAAATTAAATGCAGAAATAACTCCAACAATACCTAAAGGATGATATTGCTCGTACATACGGTGTCCTGGACGTTCGGAGTGCATGGTTAAACCATAAAGTTGCCTAGAGAGGCCGACAGCAAAATCGCAAATGTCTATCATTTCCTGAACCTCACCCAAGCCTTCCTGATAACTCTTCCCCATTTCGTAAGACACAAGCAGTCCCAGAGCTTCTTTTTTCTCCCGTAATTTATCTCCAAACTGACGTACAATTTCACCACGTAATGGTGCAGGCGTATTTCGCCAAGTCTTAAAAGCGACCTGAGCTGTTTCGACTACTTTCTCGTAATCTTCTTTGGTTGTAATGTATACCGAACCAATAAGCTCGCCATCGACAGGAGAGTAACTTTCAATGCGTTCTGTACTACTAGAAAAAGGACTTGAACCGGTAGACGTTCCTTTATTTACAGCTTTTATCCCTAGTGTTGTTAAGACCTCTTTAATTCCGAATGTATCTGAAACTGATTCCATATTTTTCGATTTTACAATTTAAACTACTTATTATCACTAATATAACAATTTTAAACGGCTTTAAATCGGTTTGGAATTACAAATAGTCACGAGAACAATACGCATATCTAAATCACATTGAATATAGATAGGTCTCATTTATTTCTATCTAAAGAAAGGGCTATTAAAAATAATTTAACGTAGCTCGAATCCTTTTGCGGCCCACCACGGACGCACTTCAATTTCTAAACGACCAGCTTTAACCATGGGATCTGCATTTGCTAAACTATCTGCCATTTTAAGCGTTGGCACATTGTAAATGGTAACACCTCTTACATTACCCTGATCTCCGAACATACCAGAAATATCTGTATATCCTAATTTATACAATCTGCTAAAATACGCCATATGTGCTTCCTGAAGCTCTTGAGCCTCTTCTTCGTTCTGAATTCTTATCGCTCCAGATTTTAAGAAGGCCATAAAATACTTTTGCATTAAAATAGTATCTTTAGTTTCTTCATCGACAAAATCGTAAGTCTCGAAACCTTTAGCCGCCAATGTCGCTTTAATTTCAGCATAACTTTTAGGTGCAGGAACTACCTGCTCCAACATCTTTAAACTATCTATTTTAGAAGAGGTTTCTATCGTATCAACAGGATTAATGCTTGTATTTAGTGGTTCTTGTTTTGTCTGGTCTTTACAGCTTACCATAACGATAACGCTTAATATTACAATAAGATATTTCATTATTTCCAAGTTTTATACGGTTGTTTGCTAAGTTGTGAATTATAATATTTAACCTCTCCAGTAACTTCTTTACCTAGCCAAAGTGGTTTAGAGATAATCTCTGTAGGATGACTCAATTCTATTTCAGCTACGACCAATCCGGCATTATCACCAAAAAATTCATCGACTTCAAAAACATGCTGATTCATTCTAACTTCATAACGAATTTTATCAATTACACCATCTTCACATAATTTTAAAAGCGCTTCGGCATCGGATTTATCGATAGATTTCTCCCATTCGAAACGTTCTAAACCATCTTTAGTAGACTGTCCTTTTACCGTTAAAAACCCTTCGTTTCCTTTTAAACGGACACGAACAGTACGCGCTTTATCTGTATTTAAAAACCCTTGAATTATTTTAGTTTGCTTAAAAGCTTCAGATTTAAAAACATCAGATTCTACTAAAAATTTACGCTCTATTTCTATCATATTTAATTGCTATCTCTTTTATTTTTTCGGAAGGAATACACTGCAACTCATAAGTATTTTCTGCTAACCACAGCATTGCCGTTGCTATTGTTTCAGACTGTATAGGCTTATATCTTTTAAGCTTACCCACAAATAACGGAGCAGTTATTCCCATAATTATTTTACCTATATATTCTCCCAATCTAAATTCTGCTCTGCCACCTGTAATTAGCGAAGGTTGAAGTATATACGTATTTTCAATGTTTAAAGATAATACAACAGCCTGCATTTCCCCTTTAGTTCGGTTATAAAAAACGTTACTTGTTGCATCTGCACCCAAGGCAGAAATACATATAAACCGATTTATATTATTTTGAACACACAATGTCGCTGCAGCTACAGGAATTCCATAATCTACCTTATGATATATTGCTTTATCTGGAGTTTTAGATTTTGTGGTTCCAATACAACAAAACACAACATCGCCTCTAAATAATGTTTTATAACTATCTAAATCGAACAAATCGATAAGATATTCTGTAATTTTAGCATGCTGTATGCCACAAGTCGATCTACTAAAAAGTACAATACGACTGTAATAACTATTATTTAGCAGTGATTTCACTAAATGACTACCAGTTAAACCCGTTGCTCCTAATACAATAGCTGTTTTCCCCATAAGTTTAATTTTACTGTTATAAAGTTATTTAAATTTGTGTTATAGTATACGAAACACATTGCAAAAAACCATAGTATTACTGTACTAAATGATGGAGTCAAATTTTCCGATAAGAAAAATAATACATGTCGATATGGATGCCTTTTACGCATCTGTAGAACAAATGGATTTTCCTGAACTTAAAGGTAAGGCAATTGCCGTTGGCGGCAGTGAAAAACGTGGTGTAGTTAGCGCTGCAAGTTACGAAGCCAGAACTTTTGGTGTAAAAAGTGCTATGAGTGGCATACAAGCTAAGCGTAATTGTCCCGAATTGATTTTTGTAAAACCTCGGTTTGATCGTTACAAGGAAATATCTAAGCAGATTAGAAAGATATTTTTCGACTATACCGATTTGGTTGAGCCTCTATCTTTAGACGAAGCTTATTTAGATGTTACTACCAATAAAAAAGGAAATCCAAGTGCTTCGCTTATCGCCGAAGAAATTAGGAGTCGTATTTTAAAAGAAGTTGGGTTAACCGCTTCTGCTGGGATCTCAATTAACAAGTTTATAGCTAAAGTGGCTAGCGATTACAACAAGCCCAACGGACAAAAAACAGTAAATCCAGAAGATGTTTTACCGTTTCTTGAAGATTTAGACATTAGAAAATTTTATGGCGTTGGAAAGGTAACTGCCGAAAAAATGTATCAACTAGGTATTTATACCGGGAAAGATCTTAAATTAAAATCTATAGACTATTTAGAATCGCATTTTGGAAAATCTGGTTCCTATTACTATCACGTAGTACGCGGTATTCACAATAGCGAGGTTAAACCTAACAGGATTAGAAAATCGCTCGCTGCCGAACGCACATTTAGCGAAAATTTATCTAGTGAAATATTTATGCTAGAAAAATTAAAACACATCTCTGAGGAAGTTTCGAAACGGTTAAAAACCAACAAAGTCGCTGGAAAAACCGTAACCTTAAAAATTAAATACAGCGATTTTACATTACAAACCAGAAGTAAAACTCTACATTATTTTATAAGTGATGCCGACTTAATTATGGACACTGTAAAATCGTTACTTATACAAGAAGAATTAACCAATTCTGTGCGTTTATTAGGTATATCGATTTCAAATTTAAACACAGAAAAACTTGGTAAAAAAAGCGAAGACAAAAGTATAAGCATGCAATTACAGTTTCGGTTCTAATTCGTGTTCAGATTCCCTTCAAATTCATACATTTAGAGTTAAAGCGATATCTTTAAATTAACAATTATCATTCATTACCACTTTACATTGCATAATTAGCAATTTAGAATCATTTTAATTTAAAAAAACACACCAAACATACGGAGAATTAAAAATATCCTCAATTCTATTATTTTTATTTGTACTAAGTCTAAATAAAGTTAATTTTGCCTTAAATTTTAGACTAATGACCTATAAAAAGGGCCACCTTACCATTTTACTTATACTATTAAGTTGTATTGCTTTTGCACAGCAAGGCACTTTAAAAGGGAATGTTATTTTCGATACTAACGAACCTGTATTAGGCGCACATATAGTTTTAACAGGAAACAATCTTACTAAAGAAACTTCGACAGGTATTGATGGTGACTATAGCTTTAAGAATATTCCATTTGGGACTTATAATATCCAAATGAACTCACTAAATGCCAATTCACTTACTATAGAGGTCGTTCATAATTCTTCTAAAGACATTCACAATACGGTTATAAAATTTTCTGAATACCAAGATTTAGAAGAAATTTTAGTAAAATCTAAAACCACTAAAGAGAAGATTGAAGACGAAGGGTTTGCTGTTAACGTTATAGAAACAAAAGAGGCTGGTTTGAGAAATGTTCAAACTAACGAATTACTAAGAACAAGTGCAGGTGTAAATATCCGCCAAAATGGAGGATTAGGATCAGATGTTCAATACAGCTTAAATGGATTGTCCGGAAGTGCTGTTCGTATTTTTATAGACGGTATACCTATTTCGGTTTATGGTTCTTCATTTAGTTTAAATAGTATTCCGCCGTCCATGATTAAACGAATTGAAGTTTTTAAAGGTGTTGTTCCTGGGTATTTAGCAGACGATGCACTGGGTGGAGCCATAAACATTGTACTTCATAAAGGCGCTAAAAACAATTTAAACGCGTCTATTTCATACGGTTCGTTTAATACCTTACAGACAAGCCTTAATGGTTTATATCGTTTCGACAAGTCTGGTTTTACAGTAAAGGCATCTGGTTTTTATAACAGTTCGGATAACGATTATAAAGTTTCAGGCAGAAGTGTTGTGGTTACTGGTTTAGGTGGTGTACAAACACCAATAACGGCTAGACGATTTAATGACGCCTACGAATCTGTTGGAGGAATGGCTCAAATTGGATTTACCGATGTAAAATGGGCAGATCAATTCTTTATTGGTTTAACAGGATCAGACGATTATAAAGAAGTGCAACATGGTGCTTTTATGACTATTACACCTTATAAAGACAGGTTTTTAGAGTCTGATGCTACACTTGGAAGTTTAACCTACCAAAAAAGAGATTTATTTACCAAAGGTTTAGATGTAAATGTACATGGTGTTTACGGAACTAGAAACCGAGTGGTTAACGATACTATGCCTTGGGCGTATAGTTGGGCGGGCGAAAGAGCTATCGATTATAAAGGAGACGAATACAAATATACTTGGCTATCGCAACAAGAAGGCGGTCCGACATTAGCAACAATTAAAAGAAATGTAGCCTCGATTAGATCTGGAATTTCTTATGAAATAAACGATAACCACAAAATTTTGCTTAATCACGTTTACAGTGGTATAGACCGAGAAGACAGTGACGAAATGAAATCGCTTCTAGAAAACACATTTGTTGGTACTAGAGATTTAAATAAAAATATAGTTTCCGTAACCTACGAATTAAACGCATTTGATGACAGATTAAAATCGAATGTATTTTGGAAATATTATCAACAAAAAACGGTTAACATCGATCCTGATTTAGGAACCGATTCTAATGGAAATCAGCAAATTGTTGAGGAAATTACAGAAAGTAACAATAAAGATAACGGTTATGGTTTTGCTTTGTCGTATGAAGTTATTCCAAACATTTCAATATTAGCTTCAGCAGAAAAGGCTATTCGTTTACCTGATGAAACTGAAGTTTTTGGTAACGACGGAGATAATGTGGTAGCCAATCCAAGCATTCAGCCTGAAAAAAGTAAGAACTATAATTTAGGATTCAGATTCGGAAATTATACCATTAAAAAACATGATTTTAGTGTGTCTACTAATTTTTTCATTAGAGACATGACAGATCGTATTGGCTTACCTATTGAAACCTCTTTAAATGTAGACGACGAAACCATTTTATATGTTAATCAAGGGAATGCAAAATCTAAAGGAATCGATGTACAATTAGATTATACTTTCAATAATAATTTCGGATTCAACTTTAACGTGTCACATTTCGACTTAACAACGACTACAGATCGTGGAACAAAAATAGATATCCCTAACACACCATTCTTTACTATGAATGGTAGCCTACGTTATTCGTTTAAGGATTTAATTCAGAAAAAATCACAATTAAATCTGTATTACACCATGTATTTCACAGATGAATTTTCATACCTAACACCCCTAGGTTCTAATGTCGTTGGAGACGATTTCTTTAAAGTACCACAACAATTAGCACAAGATTTTGGAGCGAGCTATGCGTTCCCAAACAGAAAACTTGTGATGAGTTTCGATATAAAAAACATTTTCGACGAAGCGGTATACGATAACTTATCTGTTCAAAAACCTGGACGTGCATTTTACTTAAAACTTAATTATACAATCAATAAATTTTAATACTAAATATTTTTTTAAATATGAAACGTAATTTTTTAAATTTCAGAACAATTATAGTAGCAACGCTAGCCATGGGACTAATAAGTTCTTGTAGTAGTGATGATACAGACGGAGACACAGACCCAGGTAACGGTACAGATCCAGGTACAGATACAAGATGGATAACCGTAGCCGGAGCTAGAATGGGTGAAACGCCAGGAGACGGTAATGGAGGTACATTAATTTACTCTATTACTAGTACAGACGCAAAAGACCCTACAGTCTCTGTATCTCCTTTTGACAATGGATTTGTAGCTCCATCGAATAGAACTGCTAGATTACAATCTTCTGAAGACGGTAGTACTATATTTAATATTAGCTATGCTGGAGATACTGGTGGAAATTATACCAAGTATATTGCAGAAGGAGGACAAACATTTACACCTTCTGGTACAGCAGTAAGTATTGCTCCTTATGTAGGAACAGCACCACGATGGATCAAATTATTTGACGGAGACAAAACAGGAGCCGCTGTTTATGTAAATACAGAAAATGAAATAGACGATAATGGTACCGCAGACGATGTTACAGACGATTCTTATATCCGTACAAAGGCAACAATGGGTGTAGTAACTTTAGATTTAGTAAACTCTTCGATTATAAAGTTTTCAGAACTTGAGATACCATTAAGTGATGAAGAAGAAGCTAAAGGATATTATTTCTCAAGAATTGACATGCCTACTTTAAATGCAGCCGGAGATAAATTATATATTGGTGCGCGTTTAAGCAAAGTAGACCCTACAACGACTGAAAGCGATAGCGATTACGAAATTTTAGGTTCTAAAACTATCATTTTAGATTATCCAACTTTAGAAAATCCAACAGTAATTACGTCTACAGTAGGACACGGAAACACTAACGGTTACCGTAGTATTAATGCTTTCGAATATAACGGAAGTGTGTACCAAGCAAATCAAAGTGACCCAGAAGGTTCTCACATCTTAAAAATTGATGCTAATAACCAATACGATAACACATACGACTTTAATTTAGATGATGCTTTAGGAGTTCAAGGTGCGTATATTTTAGCTTGGAGACCAGCATCTAATGGTAAAGCAGTTATAGCTTACCGTCATGATGGTTCTGCTGAAGGTGTAGCAGGTGCTCAAGGATTTTTTGCTCTTGCCGATTTAAATACGAAAACAGCTCAAAAGATTGAAGGTATCCCTTACGATCCAGATTTCTACTTATTCCAATACCAAGGTTTTGTTGTTGACGGTACAGAAATTTACTTAACTCAGGCTCCTGTTGGTGAAAATGGAAACATTTACGTTGTAGAAACAGAAACAGGTGAAGTTACTAAAGGTGCAGAATTAGTTAACGCAGAAGGAAGCCACTTTATTGGAGTTTTCTAGATCTAATCTATATTTATAATACATAGAAAAGACTGCCCTAACAGGCAGTCTTTTTTGTTTAAATAGTATTTTTAAACAGAGAGCTTTTGAAAGCATTATCTATGCTTAAACTTTATATTATAACGCACAAAAAAGCCCCATTAACAAACGTTAATGAGGCTTTTATATAATTTAGGTAAACTACTATATCCAGTGATTATAACTTAATCTCTGACACACGTAATGTATTCACCATTCCTTTATCTTGAATAGGCATCGCTGCTAAACTAATTAACATATTACCTTCTTCTAAATATCCTTTTTCGCAAGCTAATTTATTTACATCTTCAATTGTTTCGTCTGTACTAACAAATTTATCGTAGTAAAACGCTTTCACACCCCATAATAAATTAAGTTGCGTTAAAATACGTCTGTTAGATGTAAATACTAGAATATGAGCTGAAGGTCTCCATGCTGAAATTTGGAACGCTGTATATCCACTATTTGTTAGTGTAGATATAGCTTGTGCGTTAATTTCGTTTGCCATGTTTGCGGCGTGGAAACATATAGATTTTGTAATATAACGTTTTGTACGAATATGTGGCGGAGATTGTGGCACTTTAATAAGTGGTGAATCTTCTACACTTTTAATAATATTCGACATTTGTTTAATAACCTGAATTGGGTATTGCCCAACAGAAGTTTCTCCAGAAAGCATAACAGCATCTGCACCATCCATTACAGAGTTGGCAACATCGTTTACTTCGGCACGCGTTGGTGTTAAACTATCTATCATAGTTTCCATCATTTGCGTTGCAATAATAACCGGTATTCTTGCTTTTTTAGCACATAGTACTAATTGCTTCTGAATTAATGGTACTTCCTCTGCAGGAATTTCAACTCCTAAATCACCACGAGCTACCATTAAACCATCGCAATATGCCACGATTTTATCGATATTTTCTACCGCTTCTGGTTTTTCAATTTTAGCAATTATTGGAATTTTTTCTTCACTGTGTTCTTTAATCAGTTCTTGTAATTGCATTAAATCTTCGGCATGACGCACAAAAGATAATGCCATCCAATCTACTTTTAAAGAACATGCAAAAATAGCATCTTCGATATCTTTTTCGGTAAGTGCGGGTTGCGAGATATTAGTATTAGGAAGGTTAACACCTTTTTTAGATTTTAACGGACCTCCTTGAATAACTCTTGCAGTAACTTCGTCTACCTCGTTAGTAGATACAACTTCAAAAATTAATTTTCCGTCGTCAAGAAGAATACGTTCACCTGCTTTAGCATCTTGTGGGAATTGTTTGTAGGTCATGTAAACACGTTCCTTTGTACCTTCAAATCTTTCGCCAGTAGCAAAGATTATCTCGTCTCCAGGGTTTACAAAAACTTCCTCTTTCATTACACCTACACGAAGCTTTGGACCTTGTAAATCACCTAAGATCGCAGCATTGTAACCGAATTCATCATTTAACTCACGAATCATTTTAACACGTTCTGCGACATCTGCATAATCAGCATGAGAAAAATTAATTCTAAACACGTCAGCTCCTTCGTCTAACATCCCTTTTAAAACTTCCTTCGTACTCGTCGCTGGCCCTAGGGTGGCCACTATTTTGGTCTTCTTTCTTTTCAACATTAATTAAAAATTAAATTGTCTTTCGATTTTAACTGATCCACATCTACCATGTAAGTTGTTATAACTTCTGGTATTTGTTGGATTTTATTTACTATTAATTGTTCACTTATTTGTAAGTCTTCCTTTGTAATCTTCATTAAATAATCTACATTTTTTAACTCAGGAACTAAGTTATAAGACTTTATAATTTTTTCTTCATTTGCAAACAGAGAACCTGAGCTTTGTAAGCTATCTTCTTCGCGTTTACAAATATTAGACACCAAATTATATGTAATTAAATTTGCATTGTCCTTCCATTCGAAAATGGGGTAAGAAGCCGAAAAATATTTGTAATCAATATCTTGAGCTCTTCTTTCTAAGTTTAATTTTAGATTGCTATTTAAATAATATGCTAATCTATAATCTTCTAACCTACTATGTATGGCAATTAAAATATAATCGACGTCTTCTAGAAAGTCCTCAAGATTAAGTTTATGAATGGCCATAATCGTTACGTTATGTATGTAAAGATAACATTTATAAACATTAATAAATTAACTTTAGGCTTAACTTATTGTTATATTTTTACGAAATCGTTTTAGTTTGCCTTAAATTTCACAAAAAATTTGGCTAAATGACATGAAATTAGTGGTTTTTTGAAATTTCGTTTTGAAACACAAAAAATGCACGCTTAGAAGCTTTTTCTTCGGCTTTCTTTTTAGAAGTTGCGCGTGCTTTAGCCACAATTTTTTTATCGATAGCTAATTTTACAGCAAAATGTCTAACCTGATCAATACCTGTATCGTCGTACACATTATATTCGAATGTTTTCTTTTCTTTCTGGCACCACTCGATAAGTAAACTTTTGTAGCTAATTACTTTACCTTCTAACTTGCTTATATCTACAAAAGGATCAATAATGCGTTTGTAAATAAATTTCTCGCAGTATTTAAAGCCTCCATCCAAATAAATAGCACCAACTAAAGCTTCGAATAAATTTCCGTGAATATTGTCTCCAAACTGACCTTTAGGTATTTTACTTTCAATTAAGTCTATTAACTGTAAATCGCGACCTAATTCGTTTAAGTGTTCTCGGCTAACAATCTTAGAACGCATTTTAGTTAGATACCCTTCGTCTCCTGCAGGCGCTTCTTTATATAAGTGAGACGCAATTACAGAACCCAACATGGCATCTCCTAAAAACTCTAGTCGTTCGTAGTTAATAGCGTTTCCCTTTTTGTCTCTAATATTCATAGAGCGATGGGTAAATGCCGTCCGGTAGATACTTTCGTTTTTAGGTCTGAACCCTAAAATTTTGGTAAGAGAAACAAAAAAATTCCCGTTATTTTTAAAACGGGAATTTAATATGTTACGAATGTATTTCATTCGATTTTAGTCTTCTAATTTTCTGAATAATACACAAGCGTTGTGACCGCCAAATCCAAAGGTATTACTCATAACTACTTTAACATCGCGTTTTTGGGCTTTGTTAAGTGTTAAGTTTAATTCTGGGTCAATTCTTTCATCTACCACTTCGTGATTAATTGTTGGAGGAACAATACCATATTCCATTGCTAAAATAGCAGCAATAGACTCTACAGCACCGGCCGCACCTAACAAGTGACCTGTCATAGATTTTGTTGAATTGATGTTGATGTTTTTAGCATGTTCACCAAAAACTTCAGAAATCGCTTTTAATTCGGCCACGTCCCCAAGTGGTGTAGAAGTTCCATGTGTATTAATATGGTCTACATCTTCTGGTTTTAAACCTGCATTTTCTAAACAATTTCTCATTACAGCTATAACGCCTATACCTTCCGGATGTGGAGCCGTCATATGATATGCATCTGATGACATTCCTCCACCCATTACTTCTGCATAAATTTTAGCGCCTCTTGCTTTTGCATGCTCATATTCTTCAAGAATAATTGCCCCTGCACCTTCTCCTAACACAAAACCATCTCTGGTAGCGTCAAAAGGTCTAGATGCTGTTTCTGGACTTTCATTTCTAGTAGATAAGGCGTGCATAGCATTAAAACCACCCATTCCTGCAATAGTAACAGCAGCTTCACTACCTCCTGTAACAATAACATCGCATTGACCTAAACGGATATAGTTTAGAGCGTCTATCATTGCATTTGCAGAAGAAGCACAAGCCGAAACTGTTGTATAGTTAGGTCCCATAAATCCATGTTTAATAGAAATGTTACCTGGTGCTATATCAGCAATCATTTTAGGTATAAAAAATGGGTTGAATCGCGGTGAACCATCGCCTGCGGCAAAGTTTAAAACTTCGTTTTGGAATGTTTCTAAACCACCAATTCCAGCTCCCCAAATTACACCTACTCGTAATTTATTAACGACATTTAAATCTAACTTAGCATCTAAGATAGCTTCGTCTGAAGCTACCATAGCGTACTGAGTAAATCTATCCATCTTACGAGCCTCTTTTCTGTCAAGAAAATCGGTAGGATTAAAGTTTTTTAATTCGCAAGCGAACTTAGTTTTGAACTTTTCAGCATCAAAATAAGTTATAGGCCCAGCCCCACTTTTCCCGCTAATTAGAGCATCCCAATATTCATCCTTGGTATTTCCAATCGGAGTTAGCGCTCCTAAACCTGTAACAACTACTCGCTTTAGTTCCATAAAAATCTCTCCTTATTTTGCAGCTTCTATATAAGTAATAGCTTGACCAACTGTTGCAATGTTTTCTGCTTGATCATCTGGAATTTGAATATCGAATTCTTTTTCGAATTCCATAATTAATTCTACAGTGTCTAATGAATCTGCTCCTAGGTCGTTTGTGAAGCTAGCTTCAGTTACAACTTCGTTTTCATCAACACCTAATTTGTCTACGATAATCGCTTTTACTCTTGATGCAATGTCTGACATAATCTTTAATTTTAAGTTTTAAATAAGGTGCAAAAATAAAAAACTTTATTTTAAAACACGCTTTTAGTTTGAAAATAGTGAATGTAAATTAACAAATTTAAACTGAAGTAATTTAATTTTGCACAAAAGTATTTTAATTTACTCCTGATATTGTAAATAAACAGGAGTGCCTTTTCAAGGAGTAACCATCAGTGTTTACAAGGATTCTAATACTTTTAAAACAAAAACTATAACACATGAAACGTATTGTAATTTTCGCTTCTGGATCAGGATCGAATGCTGAAAACTTAATAAAATATTTTAATTCAAAATCTGAAGCTTCAGTTACACTTGTTCTTACCAACAATCCTCATGCCAAAGTCCTAGACAGATGTAAGCAATTAAATGTGAGCGCATTATCCTTTAATCGGATGGCTTTCACTAAAACAGACGACGTTTTAAACCTATTACATAGTGCAAAGCCGGATCTTATTGTTTTAGCTGGTTTTTTATGGAAATTCCCCGAAGTTATTCTAAATGCTTACCCTAATAAGGTAATAAACGTACATCCCGCCCTGCTACCTAAATTTGGAGGAAAAGGCATGTACGGAATGCATGTGCACGAAGCTGTAGTAGCCAATAAAGAAGCCGAAACAGGAATTACGATTCATTATGTAAATGAAAATTACGATGAAGGTGCAACCATCTTTCAAGCCACTTGCCCTGTATTAAATACAGATACTGCTACAGATGTTGCCAGCAAAATTCATGAGCTAGAAATGAAACATTTTCCGCTAGTTGTAGAGCAATTATTAAAGTAAAATACAGAAACACATTTTTTAGTTAAGCTAAATGTCAAAAAAAAAGAAATATTATACCGTTTGGAAAGGGCACAAACCTGGGGTTTACGACACTTGGAATGCGTGTAAAGCGCAAACTAAAGATTACCCAAGTGCTGTTTACAAATCTTTTCCAACTTTAGCAGCAGCAAAACATGCACTAAATAGTAATCCCAAAGATTTTATTGGCAATAAATCGTTTACAAGCGGATTGACTTCAGAACAACTAAAAAAAATAGGTCAACCCAATTACAACTCTATTGCCGTAGATGCCGCTTCCAGTGGTAATCCTGGTATTATGGAATACCGTGGGGTAGACACAAAATCTAAAAAGCAACTTTTTATACAAGGTCCTTTTAAACAAGGTACTAATAATATTGGCGAGTTTTTAGCGATAGTGCACGGTTTGGCTTTACTTAAAAAAAACAACAGTAACCTATTAATATACACCGATTCTAGAACAGCCATGAGCTGGGTTAAGAAAAAAAAATGCAATACCAAGTTAGAGCGCACCGACAAGAATAAAGATGTGTTCGATTTAATAGATCGCGCTGTAAGTTGGCTAAAAAATAACGACTACGTAACAACAATAGTAAAATGGGAAACTAAAGCCTGGGGAGAAATTCCTGCGGATTTTGGTAGAAAATAAATATAACAACCTCATTACTAGAATATAATTTGGTTTTATTTTAAGAAGATTATATTACCGCTATTCATACATAAAGGCTATATTTGCCAAAAAATTTGACACCTCCTTATGAGCCAATTAGTAATCGTTGGGACTGTAGCTTTTGATGCTATTGAAACCCCATTCGGAAAAACTGACAAAATTCTTGGTGGCGCGGCCACTTACATCGGGTTATCTGCTTCGCAGTTTAATTTAGACAGTGCTGTCGTTTCTGTAGTAGGAAATGATTTCCCGCAAGACTATCTAGAATTATTATCTAATAGAAACATCGACATCTCTGGTTTAGAAATCGTAAAAGACGGAAAAACATTCTTTTGGAGTGGCCGTTACCATTACGACATGAATTCTAGAGATACTTTAGTTACAGAACTAAATGTATTAGCCGATTTTAATCCTGTTGTCCCTGAAGCCTATAAAAATGCTGAAGTGGTTATGTTAGGAAACTTACATCCCTTAGTACAACTTGGTGTTTTAGACCAAATGACGACTAAGCCCAAGTTAGCAATCCTAGATACTATGGATTTTTGGATGGACAATGCTCTTGAAGATTTACATAAAGTAATTGCAAGAATAGATGTTCTTACCATTAACGATGAAGAAGCAAGACAATTAACGGGAGAGTATTCTTTAGTTAATGCCGCACAAAAAATCTTTGAATTAGGACCACAATATGTGGTTATTAAAAAAGGAGAACACGGTGCTTTATTGTTTCATAAAGACGAAATTTTCTCTGCCCCTGCATTACCATTAAAAAGTGTATTTGATCCGACAGGAGCTGGAGATACTTTTGCAGGCGGATTTGCTGGATTCTTAGCAAACTCTGGAGAATACACCTTCGAAAATATGAAAACCGCCATTATTTATGGTTCTGCCTTAGCATCCTTCTGCGTCGAAAAATTCGGAACTGAGCGTTTGCAAAAGGTCAAGACAGAAGAGTTAAACACTCGACTGCAACAATTTAAGGAGTTAACAACATTCAATATAGATTTATCATAAAAAACACGCGCTTATAAAATAGCGCGTTTTTTAATTAATTTTATTATATATACAATGAGCGATGCTTTAAAACATGAGTGCGGTATAGCACTTATAAGACTTTTAAAACCATTAGAATACTATAAAGAGAAATATGGTACTGCATTTTACGGTGTAAATAAAATGTATTTAATGATGGAAAAACAACACAATCGTGGTCAAGATGGTGCTGGTTTTGCAAGTATTAAATTAGACACTCAACCAGGTGAACGCTACATTAGCAGGGTACGATCTAATGCTCAACAACCTATTCAAGATATATTCGCCCAAATTAACGAAAGGATAAATCAAGAGTTAATAGAGAATCCAGAGTACAATAACGATGTGGCTCTACAAAAAAGACATATCCCTTATATAGGAGAAGTGCTTTTAGGACATGTACGTTACGGAACTTTTGGGAAAAATAGCGTAGAAAGTGTACACCCGTTTTTAAGACAAAACAACTGGATGCACAGGAATTTAATTCTTGCTGGTAACTTTAACATGACCAATGTTACCGAGTTATTCGATAATTTAATTCGTATCGGACAACATCCAAAAGAAAAAGCAGATACCATTACTATAATGGAGAAAATCGGTCATTTCTTAGACGATGCTGTTGCAAAAAAATACAAACAATTAAAAGCAGAAGGTTTATCTAAAACCGAATGTTCGCCAATAATTGCAGAACGCTTAAATGTTGGTAAAATATTAAAAAGAGCCGCTAAAAATTTCGATGGTGGTTATGCCATGGCCGGAATGTTAGGTCACGGAGATTCTTTTGTTTTAAGAGATCCTGCAGGAATTAGGCCAGCGTATTATTACCAAGACGACGAAGTTGTTGTAGTGGCTTCAGAGCGCCCAGTAATTCAAACCGTTTTTAATGTAGATTTTGATAAGGTTAAAGAATTGGATCCTGGTCATGCTATCATCACAAAAAAATCTGGAAAAGTTAAAATTGAAAAGATTTTAGAACCTACAGAGCGTAAAGCATGTTCTTTCGAACGTATTTATTTCTCTAGAGGAAGTGATGCCGAAATCTATCAAGAACGTAAAACATTAGGTAAATTATTAATGCCTAAAGTTCTTGAAACAATTAATTACGACACTAAAAATTCTGTTTTCTCTTATATTCCTAACACTGCAGAATCATCATTTTTCGGAATGATAGAATCTGTTGAAGATTATTTAAATAAAAGAAAGACCAAAGCTATAATTGAAGGTAAAGATCTGTCTGAAGAGCAAGTTACCGACATTTTAAAAGAACGTCCAAGAATTGAAAAAATCGCCATTAAAGATGCTAAACTTCGTACGTTTATTACAGAAGATAGTAGTCGTGACGATTTAGTAGAGCACGTTTACGATGTAACTTATGGCGTGATTAAAAACACCGATAATATAGTAATTATAGACGATAGTATTGTTCGTGGTACAACGCTTAAGAAAAGTATTATTAGAATGCTAGACCGTTTACACCCTAAACGCATAGTAGTTGTATCGTCTGCACCACAAATTCGCTATCCAGATTGTTACGGTATAGATATGGCAAACCTTGAAGGCCTAGTTGCTTTTAGAGCCATGTTAAGCTTACTTAAGGATAATAATAAATATCATTTAGTTGAAGAAGTTTACAATAAGTGTAAAGCTCAGGTAGATTTAAAAGACACTAAAATTCAGAATTTTGTAAAAGAATTATACGACCAATTTACAGATGATGAGATTTCGGAAAAAATAGCAGTGCTAATTTCGGATGATACGATTAATGCAGAAGTACATACTATTTTTCAAAGTGTAGAAAATTTAAATAAAGCGTGTCCTAAGAATTTAGGTGACTGGTACTTTACAGGAAATTATCCAACACCTGGAGGAAATCGTGTAGTAAACAGAGCATTTATTAACTTTTTCGAAGGTAATAATCAGCGTGCTTATTAATTCTAAAGTAAAGCGCTAATAGCACATCGCTTTATCTAATATTAAAGCACTTAATCTAAAAGATTATTTGATACTATAGAAATACTCTAATTTGGCTGAACCATAACATAAGTAGGTTAAGTTCATGGTAGATTTGGGGCAAAAAAGGGAGAACTAACGTTCTCCCTTTTTTTATGCACAATTTTTAAAATCGCAAGACCTTCAACAAAAACCTCAACAGCACACTTTACCCTAATCTGCAACCTCAACATGTTTTCAAATAATTAATCATTATATAAGTACAAGGTTTTACTCCTATTTAATAGACATATTATTTTAGAGAGCAGAATTCCTTTTAGTCTCTTATCACTTTAGTCCATTATTAAAAAAGCACATATTTTAAACAGGCCTTTTTTAAGAATCTACACCAAAAGACGCCTATTATATACGCGATTAACCCAAACCTATGCTAAATTACCCCAAGAGCGTATTTACATTAATTTAACAGTTAAAATAGCACACAAAACTGCCAATATCGATGTTTTCTAGTAGTTAGAACGCGCATATATTTGCAGTGTTAATCATTAAGAAAGACACTCATGAAAAATATAATAACATTTGCCATTTGCTTTTTAGCACTTACATCAAGTTTTGCATCGACTTATACTAACAACGCTTTTTCTAAAGCAGACGATAAAGATAAAATAGAAATTACATTATCATTAAACGATGTAAAAGCTGGTCAGAAACTATCAATTAAAGATGAAGACGGTGTATTACTTTTTAATACAATATTGGTAAAATCAGGAAATTTCAATAACAAATTTGATATTACCAATTTACCAAACGGAAACTACCACTTCGAACTTGAAAAAGACGTTTACACATCTCACATTCCTTTTACTGTGAGTTCTGGTGAAGCTAAATTCGACACAAAAAACGAAACAAAAGTATACAAGCCTTTTGTAAGCCTAAAAGACAACAACATTTATTTCTCTAAATTAGAGTTAAATAAAGACAGTGTAGAATTTAACATCTATTATTTAGAAGCAAATACAGGTGACTACACATTATTACATACTGAAAAAATTTCGGATACTATAAAAATAGAACGCGCATACCGCTTATCTGAAAACAAAAAAGGAGAATATAAAATTGTTATAAATGCCAACGGACAAAGCTACGTTGAGCACTTCAAAATCTAGTTTTTAATAGATAGTAAGTTATACTATTAAATTTAGTTAGTTTGTTTGTAAGAGTGGAACTGGTTATTCCACTCTTTTTTTATGCCCTAAAGTTTCCTAAGAAGGACTGATTGCACAATCTTCTCATTTATTATATATAAGAGAAAGCCTTAATCTTGTATTAAGTTATGCGACATACCAAGACACTATTTATTATTAACCATATCATTTAATAAACAACGTACATCTGGTATACTTTGCAAGAACACCAGAATATACACATGATTAACCCAATTATATGCTCAATTAACCTAGCCGAAATTTTACATTAATCTAACGGGTAAAATAGCATATAAAACTGCCAATATTGTTGTTCTCTAGTACATATAAGCCACATATCTTTGCAGTGTTAATCGTTTAGAAAAACACTTATGAAAAATATAATAACACTTACAATCTGTCTTCTAGCATTTACTTCAAGTTTTGCATCTACACATATTGGTATCTCTTCTTCTGATAAGGATGATAAAGATAAAGTAGAAATTGTATTAACATTAACCGATGTAAAAGCGGGTCAGAAGTTATCAATTAAAGATGAAAAAGGTGTTTTACTTTTCAACACTGTTTTAGCAAAATCTGGAGCATTCAATAATAAGTTTGATATTACTGAATTACCAAACGGAGTTTATCACTTCGAACATGAAAAGGAAATATACACAACACATATCCCTTTTACCGTGCATTCTGGTACAGCTACATTCGATAAGAAAAACGAGAAAAAAGTATATAAGCCTTTCGTGAGTTTAAGAAACAATCACATTTACTTCTCTAAGTTAGAGTTAAACAAGGACAATGTAGAGTTTAACATATATTACTCGAAAGCAGATACAGGAAGTTACACACTGGTACATACTGAAAACATTTCAGACACTATAAAGATAGAACGCGCATACCGTTTATCTGATATGCCAGAAGGAAGTTATAAAGTTATTATAAATGCCGACGGACAAAGCTACGTTGAGCACTTTAAAATCTAGTTTTTAATAGATAGTAAGTTATACTATTAAATTTAGTTAGTTTGTTTGTAAGAGTGGAACTGGTTATTCCACTCTTTTTTTATACCCTAAAGTTTAATACATATTAGTACTACAATTAAAAAATATTTATAAATGCCCATGGATCAATCCATATCGGGCATTTCAAAACCTAAGTTTTAATAGGTTAATAGCAATAACTATTTAAATTTAGTTTAGTGATGAGGGTGGAAATTTATTTCCACCCTTTTCTTGTTTTAAAAACACATGTTTGTCCTACAATCCATAACAAACCATGCAACTGTTTGCTTACCGCTTATCCAAATATCTTTATCTTAAGCTGAACTTACAGATTTAATTGTATTCCATTCTTTCTTCAGATTTAATCGGCATCTAACGCCTTAAATAATAAATTTTAATTTAAACCCGCTTTTTAATGCCAAATCCATTTAAAAATTGACAAATAAAATTAATTATCAAATACATTTAAATTAGATTAATTATACCTTTAAGCCACTATATAAAGGGAATTTTTACTAATCTTCTCTTTATATTTAATGTAATCACTTTCGGTATTAACAACACCGAAAACTCCTAACTACACTAAACTTAAATGATTTTTAAATGAGACAAAAATTACTATTTGCATTACTCTTAATTACCTTTAGTAACCTTGTAAATGCACAAGATTACTTCCCCGAAAGTAAAGGTGTTAAATCCAACAATCACAATTACACAGCTTTTATAAATGCTAAAATTTACGTAACGCCTACAACAGTTATAGAATCTGGAACTTTATTAATTAAAGATGGTAAGGTTGTGTCCGCAAAAGCAGGCCTAGCACTTCCTAAAAACACCGTTATTATTGATGCCAAAAACAAAACTATCTATCCTTCCTTTATAGATGTCTATTCAGACTTTGGTGTTGCAATACCTAGCAGAACAGGAGGTCGTGGCAGATCTGCACAATACGATGCCACAAGAGATGGTTTCTACTGGAACGACCATATTATGCCAGAAACAGATGCCGTTGAAACCTTTCAATTTGACAACAAAAAAGCAAAAGAATTGCTTACCGTTGGATTTGGAGTTGTAAATACACATTTGCAAGATGGTATAGCACGTGGTACAGGTGTTTTAGTCGCTCTAAATGAAAATGGAACTAATGCCGACCGTATCCTTAACGACCGCTCTGCGCAATATTTTTCATTCAAGAAAAGTAGTGTGAAGAGTCAGTCTTACCCAACATCATTAATGGGAGCAACAGCATTATTAAGACAATTTTATCACGATGCAGATTGGTATGCCAAAGGAAACATTAACAACATAGACCGTTCACTAGAAGCATTAAACAACAATAAAAACCTTGTTCAGATCTTTGAAGGTGGAAATAAAAGCAATATTGTTAGAGCCGATAAGATTGGAGATGCATTTGGTATTCAATACACCATTCTTGGAGGTGGAGACGAATATGAAATGGTTTCAGCCATAAAAGCCACTAACGCTAAATTAATTTTACCATTAAATTTCCCAGATGCCTACGATGTTTCAGATCCGTTTAGCGAATCAAAAGTGTCTTTATCAGATATGCGCTATTGGAATCAGGCACCGTCTAACCCAAAAATATTAGCAGATAATGGCATATCATTTTCTTTTACGCTAAACGATTTAAAGGAGACCAAAACCTTTAAAGCCAAACTTATTGAAGCTGTAGATCGCGGACTTTCTAAAACTAAAGCTTTGGAAGCCTTAACCACTATACCTGCCCAAATATTAGGACAAACCAACAGAATTGGAGCCTTACAAAAAGGTATGGAAGCTAATTTTATAATTACCTCTGGCGATTATTTTGATAAAGAAACCATTTTATACGAAAACTGGGTACAAGGAAAAAAGAACCTAATCACCCAAGCTAACACCACAGACATTAGAGGAGAATACAGCATTACTGCCAATTCTAAAGTCTTCCACCTAACAGTTAGCGGTTCTGCCGATAGTCCTAAGGCGACTATAAAACAAGACTCTACAACGTTAAAGTCTAAATTTAATTTTGAAAACAACTGGCTAACAATGTCTTTTTCAGATGCGTCTTCAGAAAGCTATAGATTTACCAGTTTAATTTCATCTAACCCAACATCATTTAGCGGGAAAGTGGTTACCGCAGATGGAACAACTCCTTTCAATGCTAAACAAACTGCTGCATTTACTGTTAAAGAAAACCAAGACGAAAGCGAAGAACCTACAGCATTTACCCCTATCACCTATCCAAATCTTGGATATGGAAATGCAACACTTCCAAAACAAGAAACTTTACTATTTAAAAATGCTACGGTATGGACTAGTGAAGACCAAGGTATTTTAACGAATACAGATGTTTTAATTAAAGATGGTAAAATTGCCAAAATAGGGAAAGATCTTTCTTCTGGAAAAGCAAAAGTTATAGATGCAACCGGCAAACACTTAACTGCTGGTATTATAGATGAACACAGCCATATTGCCGCATTATCTATAAACGAGTCTGGACATAATTCTTCTGCCGAAGTTACGATGGAAGATGTTGTAGATCCGGACGACATTAGTATCTATTACGCTCTTGGTGGAGGCGTAACTTCACTACAATTACTTCACGGTTCTGCAAATCCAATTGGAGGTCGCTCTGCCATATTAAAATTAAAATGGGGAGAGACTGCGGATAATATGATATACGATAACTCTCCAAAATTTATAAAATTTGCTTTAGGTGAAAATGTAAAACAAAGCAATTGGGGAAGCACAAATAGATTTCCGCAAACACGAATGGGAGTAGAACAAGTATTTATAAATTATTTCCAACGTGCGAAAGAATACGGCGAGGTTAAAAAAAGCGGGGAACCTTATCGTTACGATCAGGAAATGGAAACGTTATTAGAAATTCTTAATGGCGAACGTTTTATTAGCTGTCATTCTTATGTGCAAAGTGAAATTAATATGCTTATGAAGGTTGCCGATAGTTTCGACTTTAAGGTAAATACATTCACACATATTTTAGAAGGATACAAAGTAGCCGATAAAATGGCAGAGCACGGAGTTGGAGCCGCCACTTTTAGCGATTGGTGGTCGTATAAATTCGAAGTTAACGATGCCATACCTTATAACGCCGCAATTATGCAACAACAAGGTATAACTGTAGCAATTAATAGTGACGATCCGGAAATGATTAGACGCTTAAATCAAGAAGCCGGGAAAACCGTAAAATACGGAGGTATGTCTGAACTTGAGGCCTGGAAAATGGTAACGATTAATCCAGCTAAATTATTACATATAGACGAGAGAGTTGGGAGTATAAAACAAGGTAAAGATGCCGATTTAGTACTTTGGAACGATCACCCGATGTCTATTTATGCGAAAGCCGAAAAAACAATTATAGAAGGTGCCGTTTATTTTGATATCGAAAAAGACAAACAACAACGTGAAAATATAAAAAAGGAACGTGCAAAGTTAGTGGACTTGATGCTTCAGGATAAATCTAAAGGTAAAAAGACTCAAAAGCCAATTGGAAAGCGTAAAGAAGAAATGACTTGCGAATCACTTTAATAATAAAACGATCATGAATATATATAATAAAATACTAGTGCTTGTAGGTTTACTTTGTGGATCTTTTTCTTGGGCACAGCAAACACCAGCCTCTGTACAAAAGGAAGCTATAGTTATAGAAGGTGCAACAGCACACTTAGGGAATGGAAAAATAATCGAGAATTCGTTAATCATGTTCGAAGGTGGCGTTTTAACTTTCGTTGGCGATGCTAAGGTGAAGATTGCCAGAAAAGGAAAAAAGATTGACGGAACCGGAAAACATGTTTATCCAGGTTTTATTGCCCCTGCCAAAGCTTTAGGTTTAACAGAAATTAATGCAGTAAGAGCAAGTAAAGACGAAGATGAAATAGGAGAATTTATCCCGCACGTACGTAGTTTAATCGCGTATAATGCCGAGTCTAAAGTTGTAGAGAGTATGCGTCCGAATGGGGTATTACTGGCTCAGATAACACCTCAAGGTGGTGAGATATCAGGAACCTCATCTATTGTTCAGCTAGATGCGTGGAACTGGGAAGACGCCGCTGTAAAAGTAGACGATGGTATCCATTTACATTGGCCAAATAGTTTTAGATATAATCGTTCGGCTAGCGCTTTTAAACCAAATGACAACTATCAGGAAGAGATAGCGAAAATTAAATCTTTTATTCAGAATTCAAAAGCGTACGGAGAAGCTGTTTCTAAGGAGGAACATGCTCCTTTTAAGGCCATGCAAGGGCTATTTAAAGGCTCTCAGAATCTTTATGTGTATGCCAATGGAGAAAAAGAAATAATAGATGCTATTACACTTGCTAAGCATGAAAACATAAAAAACATTGTATTGGTTGGTGGTTATGAGGCTTACAAGGTAACCGACTTCTTAAAACAAAATGAAATTCCAGTACTAGTACAGGCCACACATAGCAGACCACAGTTTGAAGATGAAGATTACGACCTACCGTATAAACTACCTAAATTATTATCTGACGCTGGTTTATTAGTTGGATTACAAAACTCCGATTTAGAGAATTTCCAAACAAGAAACTTACCATTCTATGCGGGTCAAGTTGCAGGACAAGGTTTAGATAAAGAAATCGCCTTATCTTTAATTACGGGGAATAATGCAAAAATTTTAGGCATAGCCGATACTTACGGCACCTTAGAAACAGGAAAAAGTGCTACTTTATTTATTTCGGAAGGCGATGCTTTAGATATGAGAACCAATGTTCTTACAAAAGCATTTATTGATGGGCGTGATATTTCGCTAGAATCTCACCAAACAGAATTATGGAAAAGATACATGGGAAAATACGAATCTGAATAAAGACAAGACATACGTTTTTAAATAAACTGAATGATTAGGGTGGACATATTTTCCACCCTTTTTTATGCCCCAAAAAAACGATATTAAACGCATACAAATGTCAATCAAGCATAAGCGTAAATCCCTCATATACGCAGAATTACCCCAAACATATACCATATTAACCGTCTATACTATTGTTAGTTAGTAAACTGATAAAATAGCACACAAAGCAGCCAATTTAGATGTTTTTAACTGGCCCATAAGGCTATACATTTGAAATATGTTAATCGATAAAAAAATTGAATTATGAAAAAAGCAATGACACTTAGTATCTGCCTACTAGTAACACTAACTAGTTTAGCATCAAATTTTACGAGCAGTATGTCATCTAATTTTGATGATAAGGGAAAGAATGAGATAACGTTAACATTAGAAGATGTAAAAGTAGGGCAGAATTTATCTATTACAGATTTAGATGGTTTCACTCTTTACTCAAAGACTTTAAAGAAATCTGGAAGCAGCAACCATACATTTGACTTCTCGAATTTACCAAACGGAACATATTTTTTCGAACACGATAAATCTAACCAAATTAAGGTTATACCATTTAAAGTGAATTTTGGAGATGTCACTTTCGATGCTTCAAACGAAAAAGTGATCTATAAGCCTGTTGTACGTTTAGTAAACGATTACGTTTATTTATCTAAATTAGAACTGGATAAAGAAGATGTAGATGTTGCAATTTATTATGATGTAGATAACAATCAGA